>NZ_JBRREG010000155.1:0-7046 GCF_056760155.1 Stenotrophomonas sp. STEN022 | reverse complement strand
GTGGGTTGGTTGTTTTAATATGGCTGCGTGCGGTTGGGGCTCCACATTCGCTGGGGGTTCTTGTAGACCCCGTGCCTAGTTTGGTTGGCCACTACCGGTGAGCTTTCCCGTGTAGATTCGGCATTCCTCTTGCAGACGGAGCTGGTGATGAAAGGGAACTGCCTGTGCGGTGCGGTCGAAGTGATCGCCAATGAGCATTCCGAAATCGGTCTATGCCATTGCAGCATGTGCCGGCGCTGGTCCGGTGGGCCGCTGTTCGCGGTGCATTGTGATGACCAGGTGCAGGTCATCGGCAGCGCGCTGAAGACCTATCGATCCTCCGACTGGGCCGAGCGCGGCTTCTGCTCACAGTGCGGCACGCACCTGTATTACCGGTTGGTGCCGGACGGCGAATACTTCGTGCCGGCCGGCTTGTTCCAGGAACAAGCGTTCGAACTGGCCAGCCAGATCTTCATCGACGAAAAGCCGTCGTACTACGATCTGGCCAACGAGACACCCAAGCTCACCGGGCGCGAAGTATTCGAGCAGTTCGCCAACGGCAACAGCTGACTGCCGCTGGCGCCGCTGGCGCCGCTGCGATCAGCCTGCAGGTTCCTTGCCATCATCCTCGTCGGCATCGCCGAGGATGATGCGCGCGCTGCGCTGGTAGCTCCAATACGCCACCGCCCAGTTCAGCAGCACCACCAAGCGGTTGCGGAAGCCGATCAGGAAGAACACGTGCGCGGCCAGCCAGAACCACCAGGCCAGCAAACCGGACAGCTGCAGCTTGCCGACATGCACGATCGCCGCCATGCGGCCGATGGTGGCCAGGTTGCCCTGGTCGTTGTAGCGGAATGGCGGTGGCGCTGGCTTGCCATCAAGACGCGCGCGGATCACCTGCGCCACGTACTTGCCCATCTGCTTGGCGGCAGGCGCCACGCCCGGTACCGGGCGGCCATTGGCCTGCATCAGTGCGACCAGATCGCCACCGGCGAAGATCTCCGGGTGGCCGGGAACCGTGAGGTCCGGTTCCACCTGTACGCGGCCGGCGCGGTCCAGCGGCACGTCCAGCGTGCGTGCCAGTGGTGAGGCGGCGACGCCGGCTGCCCACACCACGGTGCGTGCGGGTACGTGGGTGTCGCCCAGTTGGAAGCCCTGTCCGTCGATATGGCTGACGGCGGTGCCGGTCAGTACTTCGACGCCGAGTTTTTCCAGCTGGCGGCGCGCCTTCAGCGACAGCACTTCCGGAAAGGAGGACAGCACCCGCGGCCCGGCTTCAACCAGCCGCACCTTGGCATCGGCCGGATTGATGTGGCGGAACTCGTTCTTCAGCGTGTGGCGCGCGATTTCGGCCAGGGTGCCGGCCAGCTCCACGCCGGTCGGACCACCGCCAACGATGGCGAAACTCAGCCATGCGGCGCGCTTGGCCGGATCGGGTTCGGCTTCGGCGCGTTCGAAGGCCAGCAGCAGCTTGCGGCGCAGGTACAACGCGTCGTCCAGCGTCTTCAGGCCGGGCGCGTCGGCGGCCCATTCGTCGTGGCCGAAATAGGCGTGGGTGGCGCCGCTGGCGACCAGCAGCATGTCGTATGCGATCTGGCCGCCATCGCCGAGTTGCACCTTCCTTGCCTGCTTGTCGATGGACACCACTTCGCCCAACCGCACCTCGATGTTGCGTTGCTTGCCGAGGATGTGTCGCAGCGGCGCGGCGATATCCGGCGAGGACAGGCCGGCGGTGGCGACCTGATAGAGCAGGGGCTGGAACAGATGGTGGTTGCGGCGATCGACCAGGGTGATGCGCAACGGCGCATCGGCCAGTGCTCGGCTGGTCCAGAGCCCGGCGAAACCTCCGCCGATGACGACAAGGTGCGGGTGTTGCGGCATGACGTACTCCGGTGTGGCCGGTGCACCGGCCGTGGGGGCGGGTTGTCAGCGCACATCATCGCATTGATGTGCTTTGAAACAGCGATGACCGATACTGGCGGTCAGCTTGCCGCCATGGAGTCACCCCGTGTCTGAGCCCGAAAAGCGTATCGCGTTGTTGATCGACGCTGACAACGCGCCGTCATCGAAGATCGATGAGATCCTTGTGGAAGTGGCCGCCTTCGGCGTGGCCAATGTGCGCCGTGCCTACGGCGACTGGAAGAACCCACGCTTGAAAGGTTGGGAAAGCGTGTTGCATGAGTTCGCGATCCGCCCGATCCAGCAGTTCGCCTATTCCAAGGGCAAGAATGCCTCGGACATGGCGATGGTGGTGGACGCGATGGACCTGCTGTACGCGCGCAACCTGGATGGCTTTGCGATTGTCTCCAGCGATGCAGACTTCACCCCGCTGGTGATGCGCATCCTCACCGACGGTGTGAAGGTCTATGGCTTCGGCGAACAGAAGACGCCGTTGGCCTTCGTCAACGCCTGCTCGAAGTTCACCTATCTGGAAGCGCTGGGCAACGATGCACCCGAAGTCGTCGAACAGGTGGCCGCCAGCAGCGCGCCGACCGCGGCGACTGCAACGGAAGTCGCGGAGCCACCGGCAGCGCCGATCAAACCGCGCAGCACCAATGAATTACGCGGTGACACGCGGCTGCTCAATCTATTGCGCGGCGCGGTGGATGCAGTGGCTGATGAGCAGGGCTGGGCCTTGCTCAGCGCCGTCGGCAACCAGATCGCCAACCGCGCGTCGTTCGATTCGCGCAATTATGGCTACCGCAAGTTGAGTGAGTTGATCGATGCCACCGGCTTGTTCGAGGTCAAGCGCGCCGGCAAGTCATCGGCGGTGCGCGCGCTGCCACGCAAGGGGGCGCGCGATGAGAACTGATCTGAAAGGAGTGGATGAATGTTGAAGATCTGGGGCCGGCGCAATTCCAGCAACGTGCGCAAGGTGCTGTGGTGTGCCGAGGAAATCGGCCTGCCGTATGAGTCGATCGAAGTGGGTGGCGCCTTTGGTGGCACGCAGACGGCCGAATACCGCGCGATGAACCCCAATGGCCTGGTGCCGGTGATCGAGGATCACGGCTTGCCGGTCTGGGAGTCCAACGCCATCGTGCGCTATCTGTCGGCACGTTATGCGCTGGACGTGCTGTATCCGTCTGATCCGGTTGAGCGGGCGCGCAGCGAGCAATGGATGGACTGGACCACCTCGAGTTTTGCCGTGGCGTTCCGCGATCTGTTCTGGGGTGTTGTGCGTACCGCGCCCGCGGATCGTGATGAAGCACGCATTGCGGCCGCATTGTTGCGCTGTGGTGAGTTGCTGACGCTGGTTGATGCGGCGCTGGAAAAACAGCCCTGGTTGTCCGGCGAGCGTTTTGCGATGGGGGATATTCCGCTGGGCGCCTTCATCTACGCCTGGTTTGAGATGCCGATCCAACGACCGGAGCTGCCGCACCTGGCAGCGTGGTATGCGCGGCTGCAGCAGCGGCCGGCGTACCGGAAAGGGGTTATGACGGCGTTGACTTGAGTTGAAGTCGGAGATTTAGGAGTGCGGCATCCGTCCGCGCCTTGTGAAAAAAAGCCGCGCTGTAACCAGCGCGGCTTTTCAGTACCTACGTGCAGAAAGCACGGCTAAGCACGCCTTAGAACTTCCAGGTCAGGCCCATGTATAGCTGGCGACCTGCATAGCTGTTGGACAGCAGGCGGGCCTTGGTGTCGCTGCCCAGGTGCACACGTTGCTCGGACTTGGTGGCGTTGAGCACTGAAGCGCTCAGCGTCAGGTCCTCGCGGATGTTGAAGGCCGCGTTGAGGTCCAGCTGATCATACGGCTCGGTGTAGATGGTGAAGCCGTTGTTCAGACCACCAACTACTTCACCACGGCGGTTGTACGAGGCGCGCGCCAGGAAGTAACGATTCTCGTAGAACACGGTGAAGTTGCCCTGGTTCTTGGCGCTGCCGACCAGCGGCGAGGAACCAATCTTCTCGCCGTCGATCTCAACCGATGCCAGGTTGGTGTCGTTGTAGGTGTAATTGGCCTGGAAGCCCAGACCGAAGTCGAAGGTGTACTGGCCGTACACTTCAACGCCCTGCGAAACACCATCCTGGCCGTTGGCTTCGGTGGAGTAGTCCTGCACCGTTACCGACTGCCCGGCGACGTTCATCTGCAGGTCGCGCACAACCGGCACGGTGAAGTTCTTCACGTCCTTGCGGAACAGGCCAACACCTGCAACCGCACCCGGCTGGAAGTACCACTCCAGACTCAAGTCGTACTGGGTTGCCTTGAACGGCTCCAGGTCCTTGTTGCTACCAGAACCGTACCAGCCCGGGTTCACTGCACCACCGGCCACAACGCGGTCTGCGCTGTATTCGGCGGAGTAGTAGCTCAAGCCACCCGGGTAGGCGATGCTGGTGTAGCTGGGGCGTGAGATGACCTTGGAGGCTGCACCGCGCAGCACCAGATTGTCGGTGATGTCCCAGGCGATGTTGAAGCTGGGCAGGATGTCGGTGTAGGTCTTGTCCAGCGAAGCCAGCTCATAGCTCTTCTCGCGGGCCATGCTGTCGGGCAGGCGCACGAAGCCGCTTTCGCAGCCATACCCAGTGTTAGAGCTCAGTAGCGCTGCGGCGGCAGGATCGGTACAGGCCATTGGCGAGCCGCTGGCGTTGTCGGCGAAATAGTCGTTGAAACGTTCCACCGAGTCACTGGATTCTGCGTGCTGCTTGGTGCGGGCTACACGAATGCCGACGTTGCCGCGAACACGTTCGGTACGGAAATTGGCTTGGAAATAGCCGGAGTAGACCTTCTCGCCCACGTTGTAGACGAAGTCGTCCTCACGACGGTTCTGCGCCGGACCGTAGGTCTTGTTGAGATAGTCGATGTAGGCGGGATAGTTGATGCCCGGGAAGACGTTCGCGTTGAAGCCGCCGGCGATGTTGCCGATCGGCTGCGACAGGAAGAAGCCGGGTTGAGCGATGCCGGCAGTGGAATCACAGCCAGCCTGGTAGCGCTTGCTGTAGTCGCTCGGGTCCGCACCTTGGCACACCCAATAGGTATTGCCGGTATTGCGGTGCACCTTGCTGTCGCTGTACTTGGTGCCGAACTGGATGGAATCCAACCAGCCGGCTTCGAACAGCTTGTTGAAGTCAGCCTGGAAGTGATTCTGCTTGATGCTGGTCTGGGTCCATGACGAATCGGTGGAGCCGGTGTCGACCTCGGCGATGCCGTTCATCAGCTGCTGCTGCAAGTCCGGCGAGAACGTTGCCGACGGCGTACCTGTGATGTCCCACGCGCTGTACTGGTTGCCGGCCTGCCATTGGTTGCCTACCTTGCGGCGCGGCTTTGCCGACATGCGGAAGCTCATCGACGGGCCGCCTTCGGACCAGGTGCGGCCGCCGGCAAACGACGCCTTCCACAGCGGGCTGATGTCCCAGTCCACGCTCAGATCTGCGGTCTGCGACAGCGCCTTCTCGCGGCTGTAGGTGCCGGTCAGCTGCGGGGTCGGAATGGTGCAGTCATCCGGGCCCCAGCCACCGCCGGGCAAGCCGGCAGCCTTGGCTTCGTCCTCGCTGCAGATATAGGTCTTGCCGGCCAGCTTTTCGTACTCGGCGCCAGTGACGATGGTGCCACTGGGGTCGAAGGTAAAGTCGTTGAGCAGGCGGCCCGGTTCCCAGTTGCCGTCACCAGCGACACGCGCCAGGTTCCATTCCGGAATCTTCAGCATGTTCTGGGTGTAATTGCCTTCCAGCTCGAAGCGGAAGTAGTTCGCGGTCATGGTGACGTTGTCGACCGGCTTGAACTGGAAAGTAAACTGGTTACCGGTGCGCTCGCGCTTCTCGTCCTTGACCGCGAAGTTGACCGAGGTCGGCATGAAGAAGCCGGAGTAGTGGCCGCCGGTCTGGTTGTAGATGCCGGAACGGCCCCAGAACTGCGAAGCCTCAGGCAGGCGATTGCCGTGCACATCGACGGCTGGGTCGCGGGTAGTGCCGCGTTCGTCCCAGACGTACTTGTGGCTGATGTTGCCGTTGGCGTCGAGGCGGTCGCTATACCACTGCCAATCTTCGGTGCTGGCGGTCATGGTGCGGCTACGACGGTTCTGCTGGGTGGCGCCGATCAGCAGGCCGAAACGCTCGTCCTCGCTGTGCCAGGAGTACATAGCTGACGCCTGCGGGTCGATGCCGCTGGTGGTATCCGACGAAGTGCCTTCGATGCTGGCAAAGCCGGAGTTGGCTTCCATGTCCAGCGGGCGACGCGTGCGCAGGATCACCGTACCGCCGATGCCACCTTCTTCCAGGCGTGCTTCCGGGGTTTTGTACAGTTCTGCGGCCGACAACATGTTGGACGGCAGCAAGGTGTAGTTGAACGAGCGCGATGCTTCGTTGTTGGTTTCCGAGCTGGCGACGTAGTTGCCATTCAACTGGGTCAGCGTGAGGCCTGATGCCAGACCGCGCACGCTGACGTTCTTACCCTCACCGCCGTCGCGGGTGATGATCACGCCGGGCACGCGCTGCAGCGCGTCGGCCACGTTCTTGTCGGGGAACTTGCCGACGTCCTCGGCGGTGATCACCTCGACCACGGCATTGGCGTCACGCTTCTGCTCAAGGCTCTTTTCGATGGCGTAGCGGTAACCGGTGACGGTCACGCTGTCGAGCGTGGTGGCGTCGGGGCTGGTGTTGGTGCTGGCCTGTTGTGCGAACGCGGCGCCGGGAACGGCGGCAACGGCGAACAAGGCGAAGGCAATGGCGGCGGACAATGTGTCACGGCCGTGCTTGCGTGTGATCTGTTTCATTTCTCTCCCTCTCCTGGATTGAATCGTTAACTGTCACGTTGACTTGTATCGATCTAAAAACGGGTGAAGCCGGGGCCTTGTTGCGTTCGCTCAACGACTGTTTTGGCGCTCGAGCAGGGTTCCGTTGCCGGGATCGTGGGGGTGTCGATTTGGATCGATCTAAACGATTGGCGCGCATTTTTTAGCACAGCCAAAGGTTTGACGCATGTTGCTTCGCAATATGGGGCGGGGGGCAGGGTGGCGGAGTGGTAGTTGGGGGGGCGCAGGGCCGGGGGGGGGGGGGGGGGGGGGGGGAGGACGGGCGGGGGGCGGCGGGCCAGGGGGCTAACGGCAGCGAGGGACGGGGGGACGAGCGGGAGG
>NZ_JBRREG010000154.1:0-7162 GCF_056760155.1 Stenotrophomonas sp. STEN022 | reverse complement strand
CGCTCTGGGGCGGGGTCCGTGCCGCCGCGAGCGCCGCCCGCCCCTGGGGCGCCCGCCCACTACCTTGTAAGACAGCGCCGCACCGCGATGCCGCTATCATCGGCATCAGGACTTCACCGAATGAATGCCGTGCGCTCAACCTGCCTGCTACCACTACTGCTCATCGTCGCCGGCTCGGCACAGGCCCAGCCCGCCATCGACCTGCCCGCCCTGATCGAGTGTCGGCAGAGCGTCAACGAGTTCGCCGCATTGGCGCCGACCGTCAATGATCCGTTGAAGGCGATAAGCCTCGGTTGGCGACCCTTGCCGCAGGGCAATCTGTTCATGGCCGAGTACACGCTGAACACCCCGATCACGGTGTTCGGCCACAGCGCCGACCATATCGCCATGGCCGGCGGCACCATCATCGCCATCCTCGACATGCCCGACCCGCGCCCACTGGCCAAGCAACTGGAACTGGAAACCGGCTACGACGCACCGGACAAGTTCATGGCTGGCCGCGAGCTGGTCAGCCGCGATGTCAACGACGCCAAAACCGGCGAAGCGCTGATTGAATCGGTGATCCTGGGCGTGTCCACGGTCAAATCCCACCCGGGCAAAACCCTGGCCGGCTGCACCTACAGCCTGGACCTGCCGGCCGAGGGAGAAGCTACACCTGCGCCAGCCAAACCAGCCGATACCCCGGCCGATGTACCGCAGGTGGCCCCAAGCGTGCAGACCCCCAACCCACCGGCGGCTTGAACAGGCCACGGCAAACATCCTGCTAGACTTGCAGGCACCGCCCGGCGTGCCGGGTGCAGTCAAACCAAGAGATGTCTGAAGACGACAGTAGTACCTCACCCGAAAACGGCGAGAAGAAACGCAGCTGGCTGGAGCGCCTGGGTTCGGCGTTCTCCAGTGAACCCCATACCCGCGACGAGCTGGTTGGCATCCTGCAGACGGCACAGCAGGACGGCCTGATCGCCGCAGACACCCTGCGGATGATGGAAGGCGCCATTTCGGTGGCCGAGCTGACCGTCGGCGACGTGATGATCCCGCGCTCGCACATGGTGTCCTTGCCGGTAGACCGGCCTTTCATCGAGCTGATGAAGCAGGTGGTCGATTCCGGCCACTCGCGCTTCCCGGTGCACGGTGAGAACAAGGATGACATCCTCGGCATCCTGCTGGCCAAGGACCTGTTGCGCGGCGTGGTCGCCGACAACAGCCACGCCAGCGTGCGCGAGCTGTTGCGTCCGGCGGTGCTGATCCCCGAATCGAAGAAGCTCAATGTGCTGCTCAAGGAGTTCCGGCTCTCGCGCAACCACATGGCGATCGTGGTCGACGAGTACGGCGGCGTTGCCGGTCTGGTCACCATCGAGGACGTGCTGGAGCAGATCGTCGGCCAGATCGACGACGAGCACGACGAGACCGAAGACCACACCTCGCAGATCGCCATCCTCGCCGATGGCCGCTATGTGGTGGACGCGCTGACCACCATCGGCGACTTCAACGAGCGCTTCGGCGCCGAGTTCTCCGATGACGATTACGACACCATCGGCGGCCTGGTCACCGAGGCCGTTGGCCATCTGCCGGAAATCGGCGATGAGCTGACCCTGGAGCGCTTCGTGTTCCGGGTGGCCAAGGCCGATGCACGCCGCGTGCAGGCCTTCCACGTGACCATCCTGCCACCTGAAGACCAGGACGAAGCTTGATCACCCTGCGCCTGCCGCGGCTGCTGTCCGCGTTTGCGTCGTTGTTCCTGCTGCTGGCCGCCATGGCCAGCAGCGCACAACCTGTCGCCAACCAATCCAGCGAAACCAGCACACAGCCGGCACCACGCATCGGCGTGGTGACCATGCTACCGGGCGAAGTGTTCTTTGAACGCTTTGGCCATGACGCCCTGGTGGTGCTGGACCCGGTAACGGGGCAGGCAACTTCGTACAACTTTGGCTTCTTCGACCCGTCCGAGCCGGACTTCATCGGCAACTTCGTGCACGGCAAGATGATGTATTACCTGGTCGCACTACCACTGGAGCAGGACCTGGCGCAGTACGAGAGTGTCGGCCGCGGGGCAAACATCCAGTGGCTGGACCTGCCGCCGGCGCAGGCACAGGCGCTGGCTGATGCACTGGCCGAACGGGCCAAGCCCGAGAACGCGCGCTATCGCTACGACTACTTCACCGCCAACTGCGCCACCATGGTGCGCGACAGCCTGGACCAGGCCATGGGCGGCGCCCTGCAATCGCAGCTGGCGGGTCGCTCGCGTGGCAACAGCTACCGCAGCGAATCGGTGCGACTGGCGTCGCCTTCGCCGTGGATGTGGCTGGGCTTTGACATCGGCCTGGGCCCGAATGCCGACCAGCCGCTGTCGCGCTGGCAGGAAGCCTTCGTGCCCATGCGCCTGGCCGACAGTCTGCGCGAGGTGCGCAACAGCGAAGGCCGGCCACTGGTACAGGCCGAGCAGGAACTGCTGCCGCAACGTCTGCCGCCCGAGCCAAAGGAAAAACAGCGCTCCTGGTGGCCGTGGCTGCTGGTCGGCCTTGTGGTTGCCGCTGCGCTGTACGCCGCACGCCGCAAGCCGCGCCTGATCGGCGGATTCGCACTGCCGTTCTGGCTGTTGTGTGGCGTCGCCGGTGGCCTGCTGACCTTCCTGTGGGGTTTCAGCGAGCACCAGGCCGCCTGGGCCAATCGCAACCTGTTGCTGCTCAGTCCGCTGGCATTGCTGCTGCTTCCCGGCGCATGGAGCCTGCTGCGCGGGCGCCAACCGCGCACCTGGTTCCGGGTCGTCCTGTGGCTGATGACCGGCATTGCGCTGCTGGCGTTGCCGCTGCATTGGCTGTCGCTGCAGGCGCAGTTCAACATGCAGTGGATCGTGCTGCTGCTGCCCATCCACATCACGCTGGCGCTGATCCTGGGGCGCCGCAGCTTGGCGTTACCGGCCAGCTGAGGCACGATGCCGGGATGACTACCGGCATCACTCCAACTCCCGCCCAGGCCAACCCGGCCTGCGTGATCAATTGCACCTGGTACGGTGCCGACGGCACACAGCGCCCGCTCGATCTGGACAGCATCAGCGATGTACTCGCCGACGACGCCAAGGGCTTCGTCTGGGTTGGTCTGTACGAGCCCAGCGACGCGATCCTGGACAAGGTGCAGGAAGAATTCGACCTGCACCCACTGGCGATCGAAGACACCCGCAAGGCGCACCAGCGGCCCAAGATCGAAACCTACGGCAATTCCTTGTTCGTGGTGGTGCACACCGCGCAGGTGGTGGATGAGCGCATCCGCTACGGCGAAACCCATGCCTTCCTCGGCCCGCGCTTCCTGGTGACGGTGCGTCACGGCGCCTCGCTGTCTTATGCCCCCGTGCGTGCGCGACTGGAGCAGGAGCCCGAGCTGCTGGCGATGGGCCCCTCGTTCTGCCTGTACTCGGTGCTCGATGCCGTGGTCGATCACTACCTGCCGATCACCGACAGCTTCCGCGACACCCTGGACCTGTTGGAGAAGAACATCTTCGCCGACACCTATGAGCGGCGCACGGTAATCCGCCTGTACGAACTCAAGCGCGAGCTCAACAAGATGCGGCTGGCGGTGGCGCCGCTGCAGGATGCCCTGGCCCAGTTGCAGCGCAATCAGGCACAGTTGATCAACGAAGAAGTTCGGCTCTACCTGCGCGACGTGCAGGACCACGCAGCCCGGGTCAACGAAGCCATCGACACCTTGCGCGAGATGCTGGGCACCGCACTGAGCGTGAACCTGTCGCTGGTGACGCTGGCGCAGGGCGAGACAGTCAAGCAGCTCGGTGCCTGGGCAGCACTGCTGGCTGCACCAACCCTGGTCACCAGCTGGTACGGCATGAACTTCGCACACATGCCGGAGTTGGCCGGGCGCTTCGCCTATCCGCTGTTGATGCTCGGTGTCGGCGTGATCTGCGTGGTGCTGTACCGCCTGTTCAAACGTTCCGGCTGGCTTTGACCAGCTACCCAGTCTTTCCAGAGAGCAACCATGCAACACGACCACTCCAATCCCGCACGCCGCAATTTCCTGCGCAATACGCTGATCGCCAGTGCCGCGGCCCTGCCGTTGTCACAGTTGGCGTCAGCACAGACGGCCGGCAGTAGCGACACAACCCTGCCGGAATCGATGCGTTCCCTGAAGTCGGTCGCCGCCCAGGTTGTGCCGATCGGCAACGATGAGCGCATCGCGCGCGTGGCCAAGGCCCAGAGCCTGATGGCCGAGCACGGCATCGATGCGGTGTTCATCGGCGCGGGCAGCTCGCTGACCTATTTCACCGGCATGCATTGGTGGGACAGCGAGCGCCTCACCGGTGTGATCATTCCGCGCAGGGGCGAGCCGGTCTACGTGACACCGGAGTTCGAGCGCGTGCGCACGCTGGAGCAGATCAAGCTCGGCAACGATGTGCGCGGCTGGCAGGAAGATGAGGACCCCTACGCCCTGGTCGCCAAGGTGCTGCGTGACATGGGCCATGCCACCGGCACCTTGGGCATGGAAGAAGCTGTACCCTACTTCCGTGCCAAGGGCATTGCCGACGCCCTGCCACAGGCCAAGGTGGTACCTGCATGGCCGGTGGTAGCCGGCTGCCGCCGGGTAAAAAGTGCGGCCGAGCTGGCATTGATGAAGCTGGCCAATGAAGCCACGCTGGCGGTATATGAAGCTGTCTGGAAGGCCTTGAAGCCGGGCATGACCGAGCAGGACATCAGCGGCCTGCTGGCCATGGCCTACGCACGTACCGGGCTGAATGGCGATGCCAGCGTCAACGTCGGCAAGTACACCGCCTCACCGCATGGCTCGGACAAACCGCAGCACCTGGTCGAAGGCACGCCGATCATCTTCGACGGTGGCTGCCGCGCCGGTGGCTATACCAGCGACATCACCCGCACCGTGGTGCTGGGCCAGCCCAACGACGAGATCCGCAAGGTGTTCGACATCGTGTTGAAGGCACAGACGGCGGCATTGAATACCGCACGCCCGGGCGTGGCTATGGGCGATGTGGATGCAGCTGCCCGCAAGGTGATCAGCGATTCCGGCTACGGCCCGGACTACCGCTATTTCAGCCACCGTCTCGGCCACGGCATCGGCCTGGACATGCACGAATGGGATTACCTGGTTCGCGGCAACAAGCACTTGCTGGAACCGGGCATGACCTTCAGCGACGAACCCGGCATCTACATCCCGGACCGCTTCGGCGTGCGCTTGGAAGACATCCTCTACGTCACCGAAGATGGTGCCGCGCTGATGACCCCACAGAGCAAGTCCATCGACCAGCCGTTCGGTTGATGAGAGCGGCGTCTTTTGTAGGAGCGGCGTAAGCCACGAAGCCACTGCAACATAGGAAACCGCAGAGCTCTACCCCTCCCCAACCCTCCCCTTGGCCTTCGGCCAAAGGGAGGGAGCTGCATCCGTAGTGCCGAGCCATGCTCGGCAGAGGCGTTACCAGCAGCCCATGTCAGAGCGGCGAACGCCGCGAAGTCACTGCTAGTCCAAACCTTGCCCAGCCTGCAATCCAGCGCACTGCAGTTGCAGATTTTCGTAAGCGCTCATGAGCTGCCAGCTTCGCGACTCACGCCGCTCCTACAAGCTGGGCATCAGGCCACATAGACCGTTTTGATGTTCATGAACTCATGAATACCCGGCCCGGCCAGCTCGCGCCCAAATCCAGACCGTTTGGTGCCACCAAACGGCAGCCGCGCGTCACTCTTCACCACTGAATTGACGAAGGCCGCACCGCATTGCAACTGCATCGCAACGTTTTCACCGCGCAGCACATCGCGTGTCCAGACGCTGCCACCCAGGCCGAAGCTGGTGTCATTGGCGACGCGAACCGCTTCGACTTCATCCTTGACCCGGATGATCGCCGCCACTGGCCCGAACAATTCCTGGTCATACGCCGGCATGCCGGGGCCGACGTTATCCAGGATCGTGGCCTGATAGCCCGCATTGCTACCAGCTACCGGTGAACCGCCCAGCAGCACCTTCGCACCCTTGTCGACGCTGGCACGCACCTGCTTGTGCAGTTCGTCGCGCAGGTCAGCGCGCGCCATCGGCGCGAGGGTGCTTTCCTCGTCCTGCGGATCGCCGTACACGCGCGCCTGCGCGCCCTCGATGTAGCGCTGCACGAAAGCGTCAGCAATCGAGTCAACCAGGACGAAGCGCTTGGCAGCAATGCAGGTTTGGCCAGCATTGTCGAAACGCGATCGCACCGCCGCAGCCGCGGCGAGGTCCAGATCTGCATCATCCAGCACCACGAAGGCATCACTGCCACCCAGTTCCATCACACACTTTTTCAGCTGGTCGCCCGCGTTGGCCGCAATCGACCGCCCCGCACGCTCGCTGCCGGTCAGCGTGACCGCCTTGATGCGACGATCACGCAGCACCTCGGCGGCCTGATCGTTGTCGATATGCAGCACATCGAACACACCTTCCGGAATACCGGCCGCGATAACCACCTCGCGCAGCAGGTCCGCACAGCCGGGCACATTGCTGGCGTGCTTGAGCAGGGCGACATTGCCGGCCATCAAACCCGGTGCAAGGAAGCGGATCACCTGCCAGATCGGGAAATTCCAGGGCATCACCGCCATCACGCAGCCGATGGGCTGGTAGATCACGTAGCTGCGCTGGGCCTCGGTGGGGATCGGCTGCGGCTTCAGATAATCGGCCGCGTGGTCAGCGTAGTACTCACAACCGGCGGCGCTCTTCTCGATCTCGGCCAAGGCCTCGCGGCGCAGCTTGCCCATCTCGGCAGTCATCACGCGCTGGATCTCGTCGCGGCGCTCGCGCAGGCCTGCAGCAACCTTGCGCAGATGGTCACCACGCTGCTCCAGCGACAATGCCGACCATTGCGGAAACACCGTTTCAGCTGCGGCCAGTCGCTGCTCGATGCCAGCGGCAGTCAGCAGCTCGACCGTCCGCACGATCTCGCCATTGAAGGGATTGATAGTCTGATACGACGCCATGGACTCACCTGCATTCAACGAATGCAGGGATGGTAGCGCCGCGAATGTTGCGCGCAGGTAAATCCTGTGTAGGCCCTGTAGTGCCGAGCCATGCTCGGCAGGGGCTTTAGCAAAGATCCAACAGCCGCTCCGGTCATTGCGGGAGCGGCGTCAGCCACGAAGCTGGTGATTCATCAAATCGCCACGATTCGGGTGATTTCAAGATTGCC
>NZ_JBRREG010000153.1:0-7217 GCF_056760155.1 Stenotrophomonas sp. STEN022 | reverse complement strand
TTTTTTTATTAAAATGGTATCCGCTTCCCCTTGTGGGGGGGGGGCCCCAACATCAAACCAAAATTGCCTTCATTACACGTGCTGCCTGTTGTGGGGGGCCACTACGAGCGACTATTATCGCGGCTTCTGGGCGCGCAATGGGATCTTGCCCAGCGCGCAGAACACCGCAGTCACCCCAAAGCTGCACCAGCTGCCGACGAACAGCGTGGAAAACAGATCATGCGCCTCTGATGACTGTGCACTTACAGAAACCGACCAAGCAGTCCATAACCCGCCACCCAGCAACGTGGTGAAGAAGCACAACCGCACAGCATCCAATCGTCGCGCCCAATAGAGCAACGCCATCACCGGAATGCATATGAACAGCAAACCGACGTAACCGAAGGCAACGGAGACAATCGCTACCAAGGGCGAAAGCAGGGCTAGATCAAAAGAAGTAAACGGCCCCGGCAAACTGACGCCAAGCCCGGTCAGTGCGAACAGTGGCGTGAACAGCGGCGCGGCGAACGCCAGCTCGTCTGGCGAAGGGCCTTCCAGCTGTGGAAATATTCTGGACATCACTGTTCAGACCTTTCGGATGTTGTGAAAAGCGGCTACGCGCGCAGACCACTCACCAGCGCACCTCCTTGCTCAGCAGAGGTCACGGCCGTGCGGACGAAGTCCCTGCCAGGCGTGGCTCGGCACTACGACCTCGGGCTTCGTCCAGATAATCGTAGATATCCAGCTCCAGCCCAATGCCGCGCATCGTCAACTGCAAGAGAACTTCCGATGGGAGCACCAGACCATCATTTGATGAGCCCATGAAAACCCCGCAGAAGAAATCCATGCTGTACCTGCTGCCGAGTAGCTTCCACGTGGCGAGGTCGGACGTCATTCTCCCAAGCAGCTCCGAGATCTGCGACGCGACGTCCTCAGGCGACCGATCAACGGAACACAGCTTCCATCTCCCGGTTGGCTCGACGTACTTCACCCTATCGTTTCCAATGATACGAGCATCGCCTTTTGCGGCAGCCGAGGTTGGATCACAGCCAAGCAGCGTAGAAATATCGGCTGGCACCAGATCGTCTCCGAACACACGGAATGTGACCACAGAATGCTCGGCAGTGCTCATTCGAGATACCTCAACTGTTTGGCCTGACGCCATGGAATCGATTGACCAGGAAAATCATAACGGCAGGCGATGCACGATGAAGTTCACCACGTTCTCCATCGCTCCCGGATCAACATTGCTCAAACCGATCACCACGTAGCCCTGCTCAGGCAGCACCACCAGCGATGTATTCGCGCCCGGCGCGCCGCCTTCGTGCCCGTACTGGCGCTCCGCGCCCTTCCCGCTGACCATGAAGCCATAGCCATACCACGCTTTGTTGTTCTGCGGTGATGTAGCCAGCGCCAACGATTCGAGCGACATCAGCCGACCGGCGCGCAGTGCTTCGGCAAACTTCAGCATGTCGCCAAGCGTGCTGTAGCCACCGCCAGCCGACGTGCCACGCCACGGCAGCGTCTTGGTTTCCTGCACCCACTTTCCGTCAAGCTTGGCATAGGCGATCGCACGCCCGGGAACTGCCGCGGACTCCGGCTCCGAGCCGGTCGCGCCCATTCCAGCTGGCCGATAGATATGCTGATCCACATAGTCGTAATACAACTGCCCGCTCACCGCCTCGATGATCGAGCCGAGCAGGATATAGCCGTAGTTTGAATAACCATCCTCGCTGCCCGGGGTCGAGCTCGGCGGCGCGGCAGCGGCGAGGCTCCAGTAATCATTCAACATGCGCAAGGATTGCGAGCGCTTCTCGAACTCCTCGCCGAACACATCACCCAGGCCACTGGTGTGATTGAGCAGCTGGCGGATGCTGATTGCCCTGGCCACCTCCTGGTTCGGATAGTTGTTCAGATGTGTGGCGATCGTGTCATCCAGCGACAACTTTCCCGCCTCCTGCAACTGCAGGATGGCCACGGCAGTGAACATCTTGTTCAAGGAGGCCAGTCGGAACCGGGTTGTTTCATCGACTCCAACAGCGCGCTCGCGATCTGCGGCGCCGCCATGCCAGGCCAACAGAACCTTGCCATTCTTCGCCACCAGCAGCGCACCAGACAAGGTGTCGGCTGCACGCGCGGCATCCAGTCTTGCCGTGGCCGCAGCCAGCACCTCTGTCCGTGACATCCGCCGTGGTTTAAATTCATCAGGCAAATCCACTCCTTCCAGCTGCAGCTTGATGACATCAAACCGATCAGCAGGATCCATGTCCAGCGTTGCCAGCACGCCACGATCGGTCATCTCCGACAGCAAGATCAGCTGCGCGCTTTCCGCCGAGCTGGATTTGATGCCCAACAGTTTGAACGTTCCCAGTGATTGGCGGATATCCAGAAAACGTTGCGCCTCCTGCCCCACCTTGTAGTCGGTCAAAAACGTCTGCAGCGCTTCGCGCTCACCGCTATTGTATGCAGTAAGCCACAAATTGAAGACTTGCTCGGCATGAGCATCAGGCAAAGGCTGCTTGGCAGCGGTCACAGTCGAAAAGCCAAGCAGCACTACAACCGCAAATGACTTCAAACGCATAAGCCAACCGATCCTTTCCACTGCCGGCGACACCTGTAGTGCCGAGCCATGCTCGGCAGGGGCATTGCCGACACATCCCGACTGTAGGAGCGGCGTCAGCCGCGAAGCAGATAAACCAATAGAGAAAAACCAACCCCTCCCCTTCGCTGTGCGAAAGGGAGGGAGGCACGTCGGTCAGGCGCAGTGGGGAAGCCCCTGCCGAGCATGGCTCGGCACTACCTCAGCTCTGTTTTTTTTCTGCATGGTTGCTGCGAATCAGGCTGAATGCAAAACCAGCTACTGCCAGAGCGCCCAGCACCAATACCAGCCACAACACGATGTTCTTCCAATCACGCGGGGTTTCGGCCTGCTGGTAGGCAGCATCACCGGCGCGCTGTGCGCCCGCGCCCAGCGTTGCCGCGACCGGCTGCCATTGCGCGCCGTTGTGCGCGCGCAAGGCTGCCAGCATCGGATCCAAAGCCGCCTGCGCGCTGCCTTCGTCGGCGCTGCCTGCAACCAGCAGGTAGGGCGCTTTGCCCTGTGCAAGAAACACCACGCTGCCGGGGCGATAACCCAGACGCAACGTTGGCGCAGCAGCAGGCACCGCGCCGGGTTCGGCCTGCAAACGCCACTGCCTATCATCCACGATGCCGGAGGTTTCCAGCGGCGGTGAACGCTGCTGCTTGCCGGCCTGGCTGAGGTTCCACGCATTCCACCCAGTGGTCAGCGTCTGCCACACCGGCTCACCATCGGCAGCGCGCGCGCGGTCTTCATCGCGACTGGAGACAATCCAGCTCACCGCGCTGTTCGGCGGCATCACCACATCCAGGCGCTGCACCGGGAATCGCCCCTGCAAGCGGTAGAGGTAGCCATCCTTGCCATTGCCGCCGGCAGCCGCCTGCAGTTCCTGCCACTGCCAATCGCCAACCTCGACCGCATCAGCGAACTCACCGCGCAGGCCCTGCAACTGCGGGGCGCCGCTGCGCTGCAGAGGTACCAGGCGCAGATAGCGCAGCCCTGATTCAACCTTGATGCTGTTGCTGCGCAACTCGTTGCCCTGGTTGCGCAGCTGCACCAGCCGTACCTGCGGATCCAGCACCTGCCAGCCACGCAGGTCATCGCTGCCTTCGAGGCGATAACCGAGATCCAGCGACGCCGCGGTGTCACTCCAATCCACCAGCAGCTTGTGCAGCTTGCCAGCCTCGTCACCAAGATCGATCAGCCATACCGGGTCAGCGCTACCGGCCACGGCTGCCGCGCCCACCGAATTGCGGATCGACACCACTTTGCCAGCGGTATCGCGCTCCACCACGATGCTCAGGTCCTCATCGCCGCCCGCGCTGGCCGCGGGCAATGCAAACCATTGCAACGGGGCGATACGCACCGCGCCACCCAGCGGTGTTGCGGCGGCATACACCGCACTGGCCACTGGCTTGCCGTCAGCATCGATGACCCGCACATCGCGCAGGTCACGCCAATGCACGGCGGCATACACCGATGCATCCAGCGGCACCCGGTAGGCGCCAGCATCGGGCTGGGACAACTGCAGCGGCCATTGCCGGGCGAAGTCATCGCCTGCGATTGCGCTGAAAGGCAACAAGGCCAGTACCAGCAGGCGCTTGATCATGCGGTTGTTTCCTCGTTGTTTGTTGCAGCCCCCTGCCTTCGTGGCGGTGCTGGCGCCAACCAGCCCACCAGGGTGCACAGCAGTCCGTAAGCGATGAAGGCGCCGATACCGAGCAGGTCACCCAGGTTGCCGCGATCGATCAGCAGCAGCTTGGCCAAGACCACGCTCATCAGGATTGCACCGGCCAACCACAGCCCCCACTGGCCGCGACGCGAGCCGGAAATCCAGCCGACCACGCCAAGCAGGCTCCAGACCACGGTCAGGCTGGTCTGCGCCAGTTTCGTGCCAAGCAGGCTGTCGCTCCACGGCACATCACCCCAGTGATGCACGGCGCGCAGCGTCATCACCGTCACCAGCACCAGCGCAGCCACCGCCGTGCCAACCAATTGCATCGGCAACACCGCTGCGCCACCGCTCTGGCGCTGGCGCATCGCCAGCAAGGCAAGCACGGCGATCTCAGCAAGCTCCAATGGGTTGAACACGACGATCCACGGCAGCGGTGCAGCCGAGGCGGAGCTAGCCAGCGACGTCAGCCACCACAAGCCCAGTGCTGCGAACACAGCGATCTGCAAGGCCTTGCGATAGCCATCAAACGCGGCGCCCAAGGGCTGCGACAACCACGCCCAGCGATACATGGACAACACCGCCAGCAGCAGCCACGGCAGCGCCAGCAACATGCCCACCCAGCCCTCGGCCAGCGTGAAACGGTCGCCGATATGCCAGGCCAGCAGCGACAGCACAGTCGGCCACAGCAACCACCAGCCCAGCTGCGCCAAGCCGGCAACCTTGCCGCTGCCAGCGCGCAGGCACATCAGGCTGCGCACACCCAGGGCAGCAAAGATCGCCCAGGCAATCGCTCCGTAGCCCGCGAACGGCTGCCCGTACTCGGACACCTGCAGGAAGGCCACCGGGAAGGCCATCACCAACGCGCCCAAGGTGGTCAGCGACAGTGCCAACGCAGGTGCACGCCGCTGCACCTCCGCCGCCAGCCAACCGGTCACACCGAGCAGCAGCAAGACTGCATGCAAACGACTGTCGAACTCGACGAAATCACCTATCTCCAAAATCACATTGCCCAGCCACCAAGCCAGCGCCCACAGGTAGGCAACGGTGGCGACCTGCAGATTGCCTGCACTTCGGTACCACCATGCGGTGGCGAAGCCGGCCACGGCGATCAGCAAGGCGCCCATGAAGGCGGCGTTGGCAATGGCAGTCGTCGCGCTAAGATGGCTGCCGGACACACCAATCGCCAAAGCCCCGGCGGCAGCCAGTTGCAGGCCAATGCCCGTCCAGCGGGCCAGTCGACGGTCCTGGGTCAGGCCCAGCCAGACCAGGCCTGCACCTTCCAGCGCGAACACCGATGCGGTTGCCTTGGCCGACAAGGCCAGCGGAACCGCCAAGGTGGCAAAGCCCACAGCGAGAATAGCGTAGCCGCGTGCCAGCACATTCAAGCGTTCATTGTTGATCAGCGCGCGCGCCAACACTGCATACAGTGCAGCCACACCCAATGCGCAGAATGCCAAGGGCATGCGATCGCCCTGCAACAACGCTGCCTGCAACGAGAATGCGATCAGCGGCGTACCAAACAACAGACAGCCATCAATGCGCGCACTGCCGGCGCTGCTGGCCTTGCGGGCATATAGCAACGGCAGCAACAGGTAGAACACGAAGAACAACACCAGGAATGGCTGGATACTGTTGAAATTGGCGGGCTCGTACTTCAGTACACCCCAGCCGGTACCAATGCCCCAGGTGAAAACAAAACCAAGCAGGTTGAGGATGCGCCACGGCCGCACCCAGGCAATGGCGAAGATGCCGACATTGAGCAAGGCGTAGTACGAGAACAAGGCGACATGGTTACCGGCACCGTCCGACAACCAGATCGGCGCCATGAAGCCAGCCAGCACGCCAAGGATGGCCAGGGTTCTGCTTTCCTGCAGAACCGCCATCACCGACAGGCCTGCAATCAGCACCACGCTCAACCCGAACGCCGGCGCGACGCCGATCATTCCGTAGTTCTTGCAGGCGGAGAACACCACCAGCAACAGGATGCCGATCATGCCGCCCTGCATCGCCAGGGCGAAGGTGCGATGGCTCTCGCGCTTACGCCACGCGAACACCAGACCCGCCAGGGCAGCGGCACTGATCCCGGCCAGGCGCAGACTCGGCGGCACAACGAACCAACCCTGGTCGCTTGCGTACTTCAGCAAGGCAGCCACACCGGCCAGCAGCACCAGCATGCCAACCTTGACCGGCACATTACCGCTGGTCAGCCATTGTTTGGCGTAGGCAAGCGCGCGTTCGACGAAGTTGGGTTCGGCAGGCTCAACCGGCGTCCAGGTCCGCTCCGGCGGCGGTTCGCGGCGAGCAGGAATCGGCCGACGCGGCTCGCCTGCCAGCGGATCGAGCGGATCTGCCTTGGGCGGCAACGGCGGTGGCGCTGGCGAAGCAGCGACGGGTTCAACCGGGTGCGGCGGCGATGCAACCGCCAGCCGCTCGATAACGGCTTCATCTGCCTCTGGCTCGGGGGCAGGCTCGGGCTCCGCCCATGCGTAGGGCCTGATCGCCTCGGCGCGCTGCCTGCGTGGTGCGGCTTCCGTCTCGCCAGCATCCAGCCGCTCCTCCAGCGCTGCCACGCGGCGCTTGAGCGAGGACACCGATACCAGGGCAGCCACCAGCAACACCGGCATCGCCAGTGCGGCCAGTACCAGCAGCACAATCAACAACACCCAACCCTCGTCCATTGATCATCCTTGTGCACCTGAACGTGCTGCATCACCTTATCGGGGCCACCTGAAAACGCAAGACGCCCCCAGTCAGCTTCAGCCCGTCCCCTGCAGCGCGATGCTGCCAGCCCGGGCGTTTGAGCCACGTTGAGCCCCAGGCTGCACTTTTGTGGGGAGACGGCGTAAGCCGCGAAGCCGGCACATCATCAGATGGCAAACATACCAACGGTTTCAGCACCCTCAGCTTCGCGGCTGACGCCGCTCCCACAGCGCGATGCCAGCTCAGGAACAGCATTGCGGCGGAGCCAGCCTCTTTGTGGGGGCG
>NZ_JBRREG010000152.1:0-7319 GCF_056760155.1 Stenotrophomonas sp. STEN022 | reverse complement strand
ATTGCTGCGGGCCGGGGCGGGGGTGGGGCTGACGCGTGTTGCTGCGGACAATTTCCATTTCGGGGCCCCAAACCCCTTGGGCGGGGCCCTGGCTGGGTTGGTTTTTGGGGGCGGGGGGCCCGCCGCGAAGCCAGTACAGCATCAGATGATAAAGGTGCCAAGGGTTTGGGTATTGTGAGCATCGCCGCAGACCCCCCAACCCCAAAACCAAACCCGACCAGCGCACGGACATCGGATTGTGGCGACGCGATAGGCAAATGGACCGCATCACCTGCCTTCTCCCCATCCCCGGCGAGGCCAAGCAGCATGATCACCAGCCTGAAAGTCCTGTTGATCGCCATCAGCGTGCTCGCCAGCATGTACCTGATCGCCTGCGCCCTGCTCGCCTTCAATGCCCGAAGCATGCTTTACCACCCGGCCCCGCGCAGCGCCGATGTACCGCACTGGACCATGCCGCGCGGCGATGCCGACATCATCGTCTCCAGCAACAGGCAGCACAGCACACAGCTCATCCTGTATTTCGGCGGCAATGCCGAAGATGTCTCGCAGGCACTGCCGATGCTGCAGCAGGCGTTTCCCGAAGCCGCCATCCACGCCATGCACTACCGCGGTTATGGCGGCAGCAGCGGTTCACCGACCGAAGCCATGCTTGTTGGCGATGCCTTGGCGCTGTACGACAGCACCAGCAACGGCCAAGCCCAGGACATCGTCGTGGTTGGCCGCAGCCTCGGCTCGGGCGTCGCCGTGCAACTCGCGGCTGCGCGGCCGGTTCAACGCCTGGTCCTGATCACGCCTTACGACAGCATCGGCGGCCTGGCTGCGCGCATGTTCCCGGCCTTCCCGGTACGCCTGCTGCTGCGCGATCACTACGACTCATGGCGTCACGCCGCCCAGATCACTGCACCCACCACCTTGATCATCGCCGGCCGGGATGAGGTGATTCCGAATGCGAGTTCGCTGCGGCTGCTGCGCGAATTCCGACCCGGCGTGGCGCAGGCAGTAACCATCGCGAATGCCGATCACAATGATGTGTTTGCCTTTCCGCAGTTTGCGGAGGCGTTGCGGGGGCGGTAGCGCTTGAAGCTTACCCCTCCCCAGCCCTCCCCTTGGCTGCGCCAAAGGGAGGGTTGGGAGGGGTGCCGTTGATCTTCGCAGCCCTGCAAAAAGACTTAGAACGGCTTGGCCAACACCAGATACACAATCGCAATGAACAGCACCAACGGCAGCTCGTTGAACCAGCGCAGCGTTCCCGATGACGGCAGGGCCTTGCCCTTGATCGTGCCCTTCAACCAGCGCCCGGTGAAGGTGAAATACACCATCAGCAAGACCACCAACCCCAGCTTTGCATGCAGCCAGCCGGCAGCGCCCGGCGCCACCATGGTCGGAAACTCCGGCAGTACCTTGTAACCCAGCCACAGCACCAGCCCCAGGATGAAGGCAAAGCCGAACATCACATGGCCAAACCGGTACAGGCGCTTGCCCATCAACTGCAGCCGCTCCACCACCGCCGGCTGACCCGCAGCCTCGGCCAGGTTGACCAGGATCCGCGGCAGGTAGAACACCGACGCCATCCACGCCACCACGAAAACAAGGTGGAAGGTCTTTACCCAAAAGTATGACTGCATGCGCTGGCTCCATCGGCGGCGTAGGATGAGCGCCATTTTCGCCCATCCGCACAAGACACGCACATGCAGGACAAGCAGTACGACGCCGACTACTTCCAACGCTGGTATCGCCGCGACGATATCGGCGGCGCAGCGCGCCTGGCACGCAAGGTGCAGCTGGCCGTTGCCGCAGCCGAGTACTACCTGGAGCGCCCGATCCGCAGCGTGCTCGACGTTGGCTGCGGCGAAGCCGCCTGGCGCGCACCCTTGCTCAAGCTGCGACCCAAGCTGCAGTACATGGGCTTTGACAGCAGCGAGTACGCAGTGCGCCGCTATGGCCGCACCCGCAACCTGCATCTGGCCAGCTTCGGCGACTTCCAGTGGCTGCGCCCGTGCGCGCCGGTCGACCTGCTGGTCTGCTCGGATGTCATCCACTACGTGCCCAGCCGCGAGCTGCGCAAGGGCCTGCCCGGCCTGGCCGAGCTCTGCGGCGGGGTCGCCTTCCTGGAGGCATTCACCGCCGAGGACGAGTTCCATGGCGACCACGACGGCTTCCAGCAGCGCCCTGCCCGCTGGTACAAGAGCCAGCTGCGCGAAGCGGGCTTCCGCGGTGTCGGCTCGCATTGCTGGCTTGGGCCGTCGTTCAGCGAAGACATCGCCGCGCTGGAAAGGGCCGACTAAAGGCCGATACCGGCTTAACGCCGCAAATGTCATAGTGCGCTATGCTGCACAGCATCATATGACTGTACATATTGGGACGTCATGCTTTATCAACTGCATGAATTGACCCGCAACCTGCTTGCGCCCTGGGTTCACCAGGCGCAGGCAAATGCGGCGTTCTTCAATAATTCGGGCCACTGGTGGTCGTCGATGCCGGGCGCTGATCGCTTCGCGGCGATGAACGAGCTGTTCCACCGCCTCGGCAAGGATTATGAGAAGCCCGAATGGGGCATTCACGAGCTGGAGCTTGATGGCGAGATCGTGCCGATCGCCCAGCTCACCGAAGTGGAGAAGCCGTTCTGCAAGCTGCTGCGCTTCAAGCGCCACAGCAACGAAACCTCCAAGGTTGAAGCCCTGCTAGCCCAGCCCATCGTGCTGGTGGTAGCACCGCTGTCCGGCCACCACGCCACCCTGCTGCGCGACACCGTGCGCACCCTGCTGCGCGACCACCGCGTCTATGTGACCGACTGGGTCGACGCGCGCATGGTGCCGGTGGAACAGGGCGAGTTCGGCCTGGACGACTACATCGAATACGTGCAGGAATTCATCCGCCACCTCGGCGCCGAAAACGTGCACGTGGTCAGCGTCTGCCAGCCAACCGTGCCGGTGCTGGCGGCGGTGTCACTGATGGCCAGCCGCGGCGAAACCACGCCGCGTTCGCTGGTGATGATGGGCGGCCCGATCGATGCACGTTGCAGCCCGACCGCGGTCAACAACCTCGCCACCCGCAACCCGATGTCGTGGTTCGAGAACAACGTCATCCATACCATTCCGGCGCCGTATCCGGGCCAGGGCCGCCGCGTCTATCCGGGCTTCCTGCAGCACGCCGGCTTCATGTCGATGAATCCCAGCCGCCACCTGATGTCGCACTGGGATTTCTACACGGACCTGGTCAAGGGCGACCTGGACGATGCCAACGCGCATCGCCGTTTCTACGACGAATACAACGCCGTGCTCGACATGCCGGCGCAGTTCTACCTGGACACCATTCGCGTGGTCTTCCAGGAGTTCCTGCTGCCGCGTGGCGAGTGGTATGTGCGCGGCGAACACGTCGACCCGTCGGCCATCCGCGACACCGCCCTGCTGAGCATCGAAGGCGAGCTGGACGATATTGCCGGCCTGGGCCAGACCGAAGCGGCGCAGGCGCTGTGCACCGGCATCCCGGCCTCGCGCCGCGACCACTTCATCGTCGAAGGCGCCGGCCACTACGGCATCTTCAGCGGCCGCCGCTGGCGCGAAGTGGTGTACCCGAAGATGCGCGATTTCTTCAGCGCCCAGTCCGCGCAACCGGCGGCGAAAAAAGCCAAGAAAGCCAGCAGCAACGTAACCCCGCTGCGCCGCCGCGCCCAGCGCTGAGCCTTGGCTTAAAGCCCCTCTCCCTGCGGGAGAGGGGTTGGGGTGAGGGCAAACCGAAGTCTGAAAAATATAGGCAACGGCCATCGCTCCGACGCCCCGGAAGTGGAAGCACCAACACCAAGGCCCCGGCACTCCCGGGGCCTTCTGCTTTCAAGAAACCGCCTTCAACCCGACAACCCCCACCACGATCACCGCCAGGCTCAGCAAGCGCGCCGTACTGCGCGACTCACCAAAGAACAGCATGTTCACCAGCACCGCAGCCGCCGTTCCCAAACCAATCCACACCGCATAGGCAATGCTCAACTGGATATAGCGGAAGGACTGGTACAGCAACACAAACGAAGCACCGAACCCGCCGAAGAACAAGGTCGCGTTCAACAGACTCTTGCGCCCGCTGTAACGCTTCAGGCCAATCACGCCTACCGTCTCCATCAATGCTGCGGCGATCACCAGAAACCAGCCCATATCAGCCTCCCTGCCCGTTTGTGTCGGGCTCGGCAGCCGCCTTGCCATCGGCCAGCTTCAACGCGATCACGCCTGCCACCAGCACCGCCATGAACACGCCCTTGGCCAGGCTGAAGCTACCGTCGAACAGGAAGATATCCATCAGCGCCGTTCCCACCGTGCCGACGGCGGCAAACACCGCGTACACCGTGCCGGTCGGCAATGATTCGCAGGCCTTTGCCAGCCAATGGAAGTCCACCACGATCACCGCGATGATCGGAATCCAATGCCACCATGCGGCAGCCACATTGAAGCCATACACCCAGACCAGCTCGAACAGACAGGTCAGGGCCACGTAGAACCAGCCTTTACCGGTCATGACGTTCTCCACAAAAAAATCGCCACCAGCATACCGCGAGGTAGTGCCGAGCCATGCTCGGCAGAGGCTCTACCGGCAACGCCTCCCGCTCTGCCTTCTTGCGGGAGCGGCATAAGCCGCGAGACTCCAACTGGATCAGCAAGCGAAAAGCCTACCCCTCCCCAACCCTCCCCTTCGCTACGCGAAAGGGAGGGAGCGTAGCAACGAGCCATGCTCGGCAGGGCTCTACTGGCAATGCCTCTGCCGAGCATGGCTCGACACTACAAAACGAGGGCGCCATCGGCGCCCTCGTCTGCATCCCTTCAACCCGCTGTGCTTACAACCGCACCAACAGATGCTTGGCCATCGCCCCATGCAGCTTGCCGATGCCACGTGCCAGGTGCAGCGTGCCGAACAGCAGCAGCACGCCTACACCCACCGACACCGGCCACAACCAGAACGCATTGCCGACATTGACGCCGTCGATCCAGATCCCCATCGGCAGGTTGGAAAACAACGAAACCAGCGGTGCGAATACCAGCGCCAATGACGTCGACAGCAAGGTCGTCGCCACTGTGAAGTACAGGATGCCCAGCGGCAGCATCAGCACGAAATACAGCATGGTCAGCCAGGTGCGGCCGTCCGAGAACATCGCACCGATGCGCTGCAGCCAACCCTGGCTGCGATCGGTATAGGTCGGACGACGCGGCATGCGCACGCCCAGCATGGTCTCGATGATGCGGCCTTCAACCAGCGACAACACCCGCACTGAGCCAAGGAACAGCAGCAGGACCGGAATACCGATGATCACGATCAGCAGCGATACCGACAGCGACAAACCGGTGACCACCCAGGTGAAGAAGAAGATGCCGGTGGCCAACGACAACAGCATGTAGAACAGCGCGCCATACGTGTGCGGGTCCATCGCAACACCGAAGAAGCGTGCCAGCAAGGAGCGCGGAGCAGGCTCGCGGACCGCCGCCGCGACACCTGGCTCGGCTGGCGATGCAGCGGACTCCGCTGCCACCGCTGCAACAACCGGTGCCACCCGTGCTGGCGGCCGCGGTGTACGCAGCGCCCGATTCACCGTCACTTCGGTTTCGCGGTAGATATCAGCCACCTCCTCTGGTGCGCCATAACTGCCGGCGACACCGGCAATCACCTCGGCCTCGCTCTTGCCCGGCTGTTCGGCCAGCTCCGAGCGCAGGTATTCCTCGGCGTCGTACAGTGCGTCCTGGATCATCGCCAGGTCAGCACCACTCAAAGCGGCACGCAGCTGGTCCAGGTATTCGGGAATCGTCGTCGGCAGCGCTCGCGCGGTGTATTCGGTATTCATCAGTTGATTCCTTCCAGTACGGACTCGACCGAGTCCCGGGTGGCATTCCACGCTGCTATCCACTGCCGCAGCGCGGCGCGGCCGTCGTCATTGATGCGGTAGTAGCGCCGCGGCGGTCCGGCCACCGATGGCTCCACATGACTTTCCAGCAGGCCCGCGCCTTCCAGGTTGCGCAGCACCGGGTACAACGCGCTCTGTTTGCCGCTGAGCACCCCGTCGCCAACCCGCTCCAGCTCCTTGGCAATCAGGTAGCCGTACAACGGCTCTGGCGCCTTGGCCAGCACCGCCAGCAAGGCCAACGACACCGTGCCTGTGCTCAATTCCTTCTGGAACTTGCGTAGATGGGCATCCAACTCAGTCATGGCATTCACTCCTGCCGACTAGCGTGAAGCAGATACTAGTACTTAGTTCGCTATAGTGAATATGCCGGTAGTCACCCCCACCTCGGTCATGAGGCTGGCGGGCGGCACGGGCAATCACGCAGAATCGGGCCACACCCAACTGGAATGCGCCCGATGACGCTACGTCCCTGCCTGCTTGCGCTGGCTCTGTCGCTGTCCCCGCTGCCGCTGCTGGCGGCCGACGCCCCCGCCAAGTACCGCAGCGCGCAGGAAATCATCGATGCCGCCCCGGCCAGCGACTGGCACAGCCCGGCAGCGGAAAACACGCTGTACATGGATGTGGAAGGTGGCCGCGTCATCATTGAGTTGGCCCCGCAGTTCGCACCCGAGCACGCCGGCAACATCCGTACCATGGCCAAGGAGCACTTCTGGGACGGGCTGAGCATCTACCGCTCGCAGGACAACTTCGTGGTCCAGTTCGGCGACGCTGATGCTGACGATGCGGCCAATGCGAAGTCGATGGGCAGCGCCAAGACCCACCTGCCTGCAGAATTCCAGCGCCCGCTGGAAGGGCTGGCTTTCACCGCCCTGCCCGACCGCGATGGCTGGGCCGCCAGGACCGGCTTCGTCGGCGACTTCGCGGTCGGCACCGATGGCAAGAATGCCTGGTTGGCGCATTGCTATGGTGCGCTCGGCGCCGGCCGCAACAACGATGAGGACAGCAGCGTTGGTGCAGAACTCTATGTGGTCACCGGTCAATCGCCGCGCCAGCTGGACCGCAACATCACCCTGGTGGGCCGCGTGCTCAAGGGCATGGAACTGCTCAGCACGATCAAGCGCGGTCCTGACCCGATGGGCTTCTACGAAGACCCCGCGCAGCGCACGCAGATCAAGGCGATCACCTTGGCCAGCGAATTGCCGGAAGCACAGCGGGTAAACCTGCAGGTGCTGCGTACCGATTCGAAAACCTTCGCCGACGCGGTGGAAGCACGACGTAACCGCGTGGACGGTTTCTACAAGCGCGCCGCTGGCCATATCGACCTGTGCAACATCCCATTGCCGGTGCGCATCCGGTAAAGCGCATCCAATGTAGTGCCGAGCCATGCTCGGCAGAGGCTTTACCAGCAACCCGACCCGTAGTGCCGAGCCATGCTCGGCAG
>NZ_JBRREG010000151.1:0-7412 GCF_056760155.1 Stenotrophomonas sp. STEN022 | reverse complement strand
CCTTGGTGTCCGGCAACGCCAGCAGGCTTTCGCGCTCGGCGGCGGAGAGGATCGAACGGCGGGGCATGCGGTTTCCTTCTTCTTGAAAACGTAGGTTTGTGACAAGCCCGCTAAGGCAACCGGCGCCGTCAGAATAGAGTCTGCTTTCCCATTTTTTGACACATGCCCGCGAAGGTTATAGATTTCAGCCTGACAGAAATGGGCTTTGAGGCACAACGGAACAGAAAGTGCACTTAAGCCGCCTTCAACCAAGGAGACATCGTGCAGGGGCACCGCATCGGCTACGTCCGGGTCAGCAGCTTTGACCAGAACCCGGAACGCCAGCTGGAACAAACCCAGGTGAGCAAGGTGTTCACCGACAAGGCATCGGGCAAGGACACCCAGCGCCCCCAGCTCGAAGCGCTGCTGAGCTTCGTCCGCGAAGGCGATACAGTGGTGGTGCACAGCATGGATCGGCTGGCCCGCAACCTCGATGACCTGCGTCGCTTGGTACAGAAGCTGACTCAGCGCGGCGTGCGCATCGAGTTCCTGAAGGAGGGCCTGGTGTTCACTGGCGAGGACTCGCCGATGGCCAACCTGATGCTGTCGGTGATGGGGGCCTTCGCTGAGTTCGAGCGCGCCCTGATCCGCGAGCGGCAGCGTGAGGGCATCGCCTTGGCCAAGCAGCGTGGCGCGTACCGGGGCCGCAAGAAAGCCCTGTCCGATGAGCAGGCTGCTACCCTGCGGCAGCGAGCGACGGCCGGCGAGCCCAAGGCGCAGCTTGCCCGCGAGTTCAACATCAGCCGGGAAACCCTCTACCAGTACCTCCGCACGGACGACTGACACATGCCGCGTCGCTTGATCCTCTCGGCCACGGAGCGGGACACCCTGCTTGCGCTGCCGGAAAGCCAGGATGACCTGATCCGCTACTACACCTTCAACGACTCCGACCTGTCGCTGATCCGCCAGCGACGCGGCGACGCCAACCGCCTCGGCTTCGCCGTGCAGCTCTGCCTGCTGCGCTACCCCGGTTACGCGCTGGGAACCGACAGCGAGCTGCCCGAGCCGGTCATCCTGTGGGTGGCGAAGCAAGTCCAGGCCGAGCCGGCGAGCTGGGCAAAGTACGGCGAGCGCGACGTGACCCGTCGCGAGCATGCCCAGGAACTGCGCACCTACCTGCAACTGGCCCCGTTCGGCCTGTCCGACTTCCGCGCCCTGGTGCGCGAGCTAACCGAGCTGGCCCAGCAGACCGACAAAGGCTTGCTGCTGGCCGGTCAGGCCCTGGAGAGCCTACGGCAGAAACGACGCATCCTGCCGGCGCTGAGCGTGATTGACCGGGCCTGCTCGGAAGCCATTGCGCGAGCCAATCGGCGGGTCTACCGCGCCCTGGTCGAACCACTCACGGACTCGCATCGGGCCAAGCTGGACGAGCTGTTGAAGCTCAAGGCCGGCAGCAGCATCACCTGGTTGACCTGGCTGCGCCAGGCACCGCTGAAACCCAACTCTCGGCACATGCTGGAACACATCGAGCGGCTGAAGACATTTCAGTTGGTGGACTTGCCCGAAGGCCTGGGCCGGCACATCCACCAGAACCGCCTGCTCAAGCTGGCCCGCGAGGGTGGGCAGATGACGCCCAAAGACCTCGGTAAGTTCGAGCCGCAGCGCCGCTACGCGACCCTGGCCGCCGTGGTGCTGGAGAGCACCGCGACCGTGATCGATGAGCTGGTCGATCTGCATGACCGCATCCTGGTCAAGCTGTTCAGCGGCGCGAAGCACAAGCATCAGCAGCAGTTCCAGAAGCAGGGCAAGGCGATCAACGACAAGGTGCGCCTGTACTCCAGGATCGGCCAGGCGCTGCTGGAAGCGAAGGAAAGCGGCAGCGACCCCTATGCCGCCATCGAGGCGGTGATTCCCTGGGACGAGTTCACCGAGAGCGTCAGCGAGGCCGAGCTGCTGGCCCGGCCGGAAGGCTTCGACCACCTGCACCTGGTCGGCGAGAACTTCGCCACCCTGCGCCGTTACACGCCGGCCTTGCTGGAGGTGCTGGAACTGCGCGCCGCGCCGGCCGCGCAAGGCGTGCTGGCAGCCGTGCAGACCCTGCGTGAGATGAACGCCGACAACCTGCGCAAGGTGCCGGCCGATGCACCCACGGCCTTCATCAAGCCGCGCTGGAAGCCGCTGGTGATCACCCCGGAAGGCCTCGACCGGAAATTCTACGAAATCTGCGCCCTGTCCGAGCTGAAGAACGCCCTGCGCTCCGGCGACATCTGGGTCAAGGGCTCGCGGCAGTTCCGCGACTTCGACGACTACCTGCTGCCGGCCGAGAAGTTCGCCGCACTCAAGCGCGAGCAGGCCCTGCCCCTGGCGATCAACCCGAACAGCGACCAGTACCTGGAAGAGCGTTTGCAGCTGCTGGACGAGCAGTTGGCCACCGTCACCCGCCTGGCCAAGGACAACGAGCTGCCCGATGCCATCCTCACCGAGTCAGGGCTGAAAATCACCCCGCTGGATGCGGCGGTGCCGGATCGGGCGCAGGCGCTGATCGACCAAACCAGCCAGTTACTGCCGCGCATCAAGATCACCGAACTGCTGATGGACGTGGACGACTGGACGGGCTTCAGCCGCCACTTCACCCACTTGAAGGACGGGGCCGAGGCCAAAGACAGGACGTTGCTGCTGTCCGCAATCCTCGGTGATGCGATCAACCTCGGGCTGACCAAGATGGCCGAGTCGAGCCCCGGCCTGACCTACGCCAAGCTGTCCTGGCTGCAAGCCTGGCACATCCGCGACGAAACCTATTCGGCGGCCTTGGCCGAGCTGGTCAACCACCAGTATCGCCACGCCTTTGCCGCCCACTGGGGCGACGGCACGACCTCATCCTCCGATGGCCAGCGCTTCCGCGCGGGTGGCCGGGGCGAGAGCACCGGGCACGTCAACCCGAAGTACGGTAGCGAGCCGGGACGGCTGTTCTATACCCATATCTCCGACCAGTACGCGCCGTTCAGCACCCGCGTGGTGAATGTCGGCGTCCGCGATTCCACCTATGTGCTCGACGGCCTGCTGTACCACGAGTCCGACCTGCGGATCGAGGAGCACTACACCGACACGGCCGGCTTCACCGATCACGTCTTTGCCCTGATGCACCTGCTAGGCTTCCGCTTCGCGCCGCGCATCCGCGACCTCGGCGAAACCAAGCTGTACGTGCCGCAGGGCGTGCAAGCCTACCCGACGTTGCGCCCGCTGATCGGCGGCACCCTGAACATCAAGCACGTGCGTGCCCACTGGGACGACATCCTGCGCCTGGCCAGCTCGATCAAGCAGGGCACCGTCACCGCCTCGCTGATGCTGCGCAAGCTCGGCAGCTACCCGCGCCAGAACGGACTGGCCGTGGCCCTGCGCGAGCTGGGCCGGATCGAGCGCACGCTGTTCATCCTGGACTGGCTGCAAAGTGTTGAACTGCGCCGCCGCGTGCATGCCGGCCTGAACAAAGGTGAGGCGCGCAACTCGCTGGCCAGGGCGGTGTTCTTCAACCGCCTTGGGGAAATCAGGGATCGGAGCTTCGAGCAGCAGCGCTACCGGGCCAGCGGCCTCAACCTGGTGACGGCGGCTATCGTGCTGTGGAACACGGTGTACCTGGAACGCGCCACCCAGGGGTTGGTCGAGGCCGGCAAGCCGGTGGACGGCGAGCTGCTGCAATTCCTGTCGCCGCTGGGCTGGGAGCACATCAACCTAACCGGCGATTACGTCTGGCGGCAGAGCCGCAGACTGGAAGACGGGAAGTTTCGGCCCTTACGGATGCCCGGAAAACCTTAGCGTACGATTTTTTCCGAATTCTGCGGGCTCCCCATCTTGTTGTACAGGGCCAGCTCATCGGTGCTGTAACCGGCTTCGATGTCGTCGTAGGCCTTCTCCGCAGCTTCGATCAGCTTGCGGGTGTCCGCCATGCGCTTGTCGTAGTCGGCCAGCTGTGCGGCGTCACCTTGGTAGTTGAGCTGGGCCTGCTCGAAAGTACGGAACTCACCCAACTGGGCGCGCATCTCGCCGAGCTGCTGAACCGCTGGCATCCAATTGTTGTTGACCTGTTCGATCTGGCTATCGGCCACGTCCATGCGCCACACCGCGAACAGTGCGAGCAGCAAGGTGAGCAGGCCGGTGCTGCAGAACGCAAGCACCAGCTTCCGGGTGATCGACAGGTTCTGGAACCACTTCATTGCAGGCATCTCCGTAGACGGGCATAGGGGCTATCCACAGGTCCGGCGCTCCTGGGGAGTGTCATGAGTGGTGCAGGCCGCGACGGAGGCCCCAGGTTGGTTGACAACCTGATTGCATTGCGATGCGGTATCGGCACGCCCGCGGCGTTCTTGAAGGCGTCGTTTGGCGGAGATTGAGCCACCCCGCAGCCGGCGATCGTGCAGCTGCTGGCGGCATCCCTGCACGATGCGGGCACGGCAAAGCGCCGCACGCCCAGTCGCTGGGCATGCGGCGCCACATGCGTGTTACTGCGTGGTCAGGCGGCCTGCTGGGTGCGCAACGACCGCACCAGGCCACCAATATCGACGATCAGCGCGACGCGGCCATCGCCGAGGATGGTGGCGCCAGAGACGCCGCTGATACGGCGGTAGTTGTTCTCGATGTTCTTGACCACGACCTGCTGCTGGCCAATCAACTCATCCACTTCCAGCGCGATCTTCTGGCCATCGCCTTCGACGACGACCACCAGCGGCTCGGCCTGTGGATTGTCGGGGTAGCCGTAGTACTGGCCCAGCGACAGGATTGGCAGGTATTCGCCGCGAACCCGCAACACGCGGCCTTCGCCGGCCATGCTGCGGATGTCGTCTGGCTGCGGCTGCAGTGCTTCGAGCACATAGGCCAGCGGCAGGATCAGGGTTTCGCCAGCAACCGATACGGTCATGCCATCAAGGATGGCCAGCGTCAGTGGCAGCCGGATCAGCACGCGGGTGCCGGCACCGGTACGGCTTTCCAGCTGTACTTCGCCGCCCAGTGCTTGGATGTTGCGACGTACCACGTCCATGCCGACACCACGACCGGACAGGTCGGTGACCGCATCGGCGGTGGAGAAACCGGGCTGGAAGATCAGATCCCAGACCTGTGCATCGGTGGGGTTGTCGGGCACGCTCAAGCCGCGTTCCAGCGCCTTGGCGAGGATCTTGTCGCGGTTCAGGCCGCGGCCGTCGTCGCTGACTTCAATGACGATGTGGCCGCCCTGATGCGATGCCGCCAGGGTAATCGTGCCGGTCTCGTCCTTGCCGGACTCCCGACGCACGTCCGGCATTTCCAGGCCGTGGTCGATGGAGTTGCGGACCAGGTGCACCAATGGATCGGCGATCTTTTCGATCAGGCCCTTGTCCAGCTCGGTGCCTTCGCCGATGGTGCGCAGGCGCACCTGCTTGCCGAGGCGGCTGGAGAGGTCGCGGACCAGGCGCGGGAAGCGGCGGAACACGGCATCCACCGGCAGCATGCGCACGCCGATGACGGCTTCCTGCAGGTCGCGGGTGTTGCGTTCGAGCAGATCCAGACCCGCCAGCAGCTGTTCGGCATGGGCCGGATCAAGCCCGCCGGAAACCTGCTTGAGCATGGCCTGGGTGATGACCAGTTCGCCGACCAGATTGATCAGCGCATCGACCTTGTCGACGCTGACCCGGATCGAGCTTTCGGCTTCGTGCTGCTGGCCGCTGGCGGGCGCTTTGACGGCGGCCTCGGCGATGTTGGCAACGGCCTCGGCGGGCGCTTCCACTGCAAGGCTGGGGGGGGCGGCCGGACGGATATCCAGCTCGCAGTCATCGACCACCCAGGCGAAGGTGTCTTCGATGCGGCTGCGCGGCACTTTGCCAACCAGGCCCAGGTCCCAGGCCAGGTAGGCTTCCAGCGGATCGAGCTGGTCGAAGCTGGGCAGGCGCGCCATGCGCGGCTCGACGTGCAGGGAACCCAGGGTTTCCAGCTCGCGGATGATGCGCAGCGGGTCGTTGCCGCTCATGAACAGCGACGGCGCCGGGGCAAAGCCAATCTGCCAGGCGTCCGGGGTTTCTTCCTGCTTGACTGCCGCCACGGCAACCGGTGCCGCGCCCGACAATACCGCCTGCAAGCGGTCGGTTATCGCCTTGACGGCTGCCGGGTCGGCGGGCTGACCGTGTTCGACCTCGCGCAGCAATGCGCGCAGTACGTCCACTGAACCCAGCATCGCATCGACCGCGTTGCTTTCGAGTGCGCGTTTGCCCGCACGCAGCTCATCGAGCAGGGTTTCCAGCACGTGGGTGAGTGCGGCAATGGCGTCGAAGCCAAAGGTGCCGGCACCGCCCTTGATGGAGTGGGCGGCGCGGAACACCGAATTGATGACTTCAGGGTCGTGCTGGCCGTCTTCCAGTGCCAACAGGCCGGCCTCCATTGCATCCAGCCCTTCGCGGCTTTCTTCGAAGAAGGTGGCGTGGAAACGTTGCAGGTCCATGCTCATTGGCGCGGTATCCGATCGGTGGGGCAGGTGGGCTGATCAGCCCAGGACTTTCTGTACGGTGGCAACCAGCTGTTCTGGATTGAACGGCTTGACCAGCCAACCGGTGGCACCGGCGGCCTTGCCTTCGGATTTCTTGTCGGCGGCCGACTCGGTGGTCAGCATCAGCATCGGCGTGAACTTGTAGTCCGGCAGCTGGCGCAGTTCGCGGATCAGCGAGATGCCGTCCATGTTCGGCATGTTGACGTCGGTGACCACGGCGTTGAAACGCTGGCCCTTGGCACGCCCCAGGGCGACCGCGCCGTCCTCGGCTTCTTCAACCGAAAAGCCGGCCGAGGTGAGGGCGAAAGAGACCATCTGGCGCATCGACGCCGAGTCGTCCACCACCAAGATTCGTGCGCTCATGCAGCGTTCTCCACAGATTTCGTTGTGTCAGGGGTTGCTTCCAGACCGAGGGTCCGGAGGACACCGAGCAGGCGCGCGGCGTCACGGAAGGTGTCGGTAGCGTTGTCGAAGACGGTGCCGTGGCCGGCCTGTTGACGGGCCAGCACGAAGGCGCACAGCACCTGCATCGCGGCGGTGTGCACACGGCCGACCTGGCCGGCATCCACGTGCAATTCGCCCGCTTGCGGCAGGTGGGTTGCCAGTTGTTGCTTCAAGTCGCTGGTGGACTCGATGCCGAGATCCTGGGCGAGGGCCACAGTGCTCATCGTTGCTCCGAACAAACGTTACTGGGAGAGATAGCGGCGATATGCCCGTGATCTTTAGGGGGGCGATGCGCTGCAGCAGATAGTGTTAACGAGCGCACGGTTTTGGGCTTTGCCCCCTCCCTTGCGCCGAAGGCGTAGGGGAGGGCCGGGGAGGGGTAGCTTTTGGCTGGGTAGAGCCGCGGCCAGAGAGGCCGGGGGCGGTAACGGTAAAACACAAGCCCCCAATGGGAAGGACAAGCCTTGGCATCACCCCCGAA
>NZ_JBRREG010000150.1:0-7676 GCF_056760155.1 Stenotrophomonas sp. STEN022 | reverse complement strand
GCTTCGCGGCTGGCGCCGCTCCTACCGCAACCCAGAAGCTGATTTGCATCAGCCAGCGCGGGCCTGCTTGACGATGGCAGCGGCAGCGGCGGCGGACTTCTTCACTTCGTCCCATTGGCCGTTGCGGATCCAGCTGTCCTGCACCATCCACGAGCCGCCGATGCAGACCACGTTCTTCTGCGACAGGTAATCGCCTGCGGTGGCTTCGGTGATGCCGCCGGTTGGGCAGAGCTTGAGCTCCGGAATCGGACCGGCAACACCCTTGATCATCGCCAGGCCGCCGACAGCGGTGGCCGGGAACAGCTTGCAGATGCGGAAGCCGCGCGCGACCAGTTCCAGCAGTTCGGTTGGTGAAGCGGCACCCGGAACTACCGGCAACGGCGCGGCTGCCAAGGCATCGGCCATGTGCGCGGGCGTGCCCGGGGTAACGATGAAGTCGGCACCGGCATCGATGGAGCGCTGCATCTGCTCGACGGTCAGCACGGTGCCGGCGCCTACAACCACACCCGGCAGTTCGCGCTTGAGCATGGCCAGCGCTTCCATCGCTACCGGCGTGCGCAGGGTCAGCTCAATTGCGGGCAGGCCGCCTTCGAGCAGGGCGGCGCTGACGGCGCGCGCCTGGTCGAGGGTGTGCACGGTAACGACCGGCAGGATGCCGGCGGCGCTCAACAGCTGCTCGGCGCGGTCCTGGTATTGGGCAATGTTCATGGAGTCCTCTTTAATAAAACGTGTTCGCGAATCCCGGATCTCAGGCGTCGTTGGCTTCGTGCGGGGCGGCGGCTGCGGCATGGTCGTGGCCGAGTTCGTACTCGGCGTCGTAGTCCCCCACGCCCCCCAACGGGCTGGCCGGGGCGCAGGAAATCGAGATCGCGCCCTGATCGGCCGGGCCGACGATACGGCGGTTCATCGCGAACAGGTTGCGGCCCATGTCCGAGCCGGCCGGCGCGGTGTTGGCGGCAATGCCGCGGGCAGCCCATTCGGCGGCATCGACCAGTACTTCCAAGGTGCCGGCTTCACCATCCAGACGGATGATGTCGCCCTCGCGGATACGTGCGATCGGACCGCCGCGTGCGGCTTCCGGAGTGACGTGGATGGCGGCCGGAATCTTGCCGGAGGCACCGGACAGGCGGCCATCGGTGACCAGCGCGACGCGCCGGCCTTGGTTCTGCAGCAGGCCGAGCAGCGGTGCCAGCGAATGCAGTTCCGGCATGCCATTGGAGCGCGGGCCCTGATAGCGGACCACGGCGACGAAGTCCTGCGGCAGGGCGCCGGCGGCGTGCAGTTTGTTCAAGACCTGCGGCGCATCGACGACCACGGCCGGTGCTTCAATCGTGCGGTATTGCGGCTTCACTGCCGACAGCTTGATCAGCGAGCGGCCGATATTGCCGCGCAGCAGGCGCAGACCGCCCTGGGCCTCGAATGGGTTGGAGGCGGGGCGCACCACTTCCTCGTCACCGCTGATGTCAGCGGCAGGCACGTAGCTGACCTTGCCGTCGGTCAGGCGCGGTTCCTGGGCGAAGGCGCGCATGCCGCCTTCGGCAATGGTGGTCGCATCGGCATGCATCAGGCCGGCGTCCATCAGTTCGCGGAACACGAAGCCGGGGCCACCGGCTGCTGCAAAGCGGTTCACATCGGCTTCGCCGTTCGGGTAGACGCGGGCCAGTAGTGGCACGATCTGCGACAGCTCGTCCATGTCGTCCCAGGTCAACACGATGCCGGCGGCACGTGCGACTGCGATCCAGTGGATGGTGTGGTTGGTGGAGCCACCAGTGGCCATCAGTGCGACCACGGCGTTGACGATGGCGCGCTCGTCAATCACGCGGCCGAACGGACGGAAGTCATTGCCCAGCGCGCTGATTTCCAACACGCGTGCAGTAGCGGCGCGGGTCAATGCATCGCGCAGCGGCAGCTCAGGATTGACGAACGAAGCGCCTGGCAGCTGCACGCCCATCGCTTCCAACAGCACCTGGTTGGAATTGGCGGTGCCGTAGAACGTGCAGGTGCCCGGGCCGTGGTAGGAGGCCGATTCGGCTTCCAGCAGTTCTTCGCGGGTGGCTTCGCCGGCAGCATAGCGCTCGCGGACTTCGGCCTTCTTCTTGTTCGGAATGCCCGGAGTCATTGGCCCTGCCGGTACGAACACTGCCGGCAGGTGACCAAAGGCAAGGGCGCCGATCAGCAAGCCGGGCACGATCTTGTCGCACACGCCCAGATAGATGGTGGCGTCGAACATGTCATGGCTGAGGCCGATCGCGGTTGCCTGGGCAATCACGTCGCGCGAGAACAACGACAGCTCCATACCGCCACGGCCCTGGGTAACGCCGTCGCACATTGCAGGCACTGCGCCCGCAACCTGGGCGGTAGCGCCCAGCTCGCGGGCGGCGTTGCGGATGAGCTCCGGGTAGTGCTCGAACGGCTGGTGCGCCGACAACATGTCGTTGTACGAGGTGATGATGCCCAGATTGGGCGTCACAGCACCGCGCAGACGGTCCTTGTCGGTTGGCCCGCAAGCTGCATAGGCGTGGGCCAGATTGCCGCAGCTCAGACGTGAGCGGAACGGGCCTTCGCGCAGCGCGGCATCAATCCCGGCCAGATAAGCCGCGCGCGACGGGGCGCTGCGCTGGCGGATGCGATCGGTGATGGCTTGGATTTTCGGATGCATGGCTTTATGGCTGGGAATAGGGAGTGGTGACTGCGGGTGTTGCACGGGCGGTGGGGTGTGCGGCCGCATCAGGCCGGTGGTTGTGGGGAACAGTGTGGGCTATCCATCACAGCTCCCGATTCCCCACTCCCGGCGTCAAGGCGCCCAATGCACGCGCAGCTTGTTGCCGGGCGCATTGATTGCAGCAAGGATCGGGTAGGTATGCACATCGCCGGACGCAAGTGCGGCTTCAAGCACTTCCAGCTTCTGCTTGCCGCGCAGCAGCAGCAGGCGCTGGTTGGCCAACGCCAGCCCATGCGGGGTCAAGGTGATGCGCAAGGACCAATGCTTGGCGACCGGGCAGCCCGTGGCATCCAATGCCGCATAAGGGTGCTTGCTCTGCAGTGCCTGCGGCAGATCGGGTGAGCCCGGGAACAACGAGGCGGTATGGCCGTCGTTGCCCATGCCCAACACGACCAGACAGGCCGGCTGCGAATGGGTGGCGAGCAGGTTGGCGGTGTGCACGCATTCGGCAATGGGCAGGCCAACGCGTACCAGCGGATCAAAATGCGCACCTTCGGCATGGCGCAGGAAGCTGTCGCGTACCAGCCAGGCGTTGCTGTCCTTGTCCTGCGGCGAGAGCCAGCGTTCGTCGGCCAGGCCAACTTCAACCCGCGCCCACTCCAGGCCCTGGTCAGACAAAAGTTCGTAGATGGGAGCCGGCGTGGTGCCACCGGACAGCAGCATGCGGGCGCGGCCGCGCTGCTCGATCTCCGCGCTCAGCAGCGCTGCCATTTCCTTGGCGACACCTTCGGTCCAGGCCTCTTCGTCAGCATGGCGGACAAGTGTGATGCGGTCGGAAACAGCGGCGTTCATGCGGTCACTCCAGAATTTGCGCGCTGCATGTCCAGCGCATATGCAGTGGCGCCCAGCAAGCCGGGGCAGGGATGGGTGATGGCCATCGACGGGATCTGCGACATCGTCGCGGAGAAGCGTCCCTTGCTTTCAAACCGTTGACGGAAGCCGGAATGCTGCAGTTGCTGCAGCAGGCGCGGTACCAGTCCACCGGTCAGGAATACGCCGTCCCAGGCGCCTTGCACCAGCACCGCGTCGCCGGCGACTGCGCCGAAGATTTCAAGGAACACTTCAACCGCGCGAGTCGCCAGCACATCGCCTTCGGCAGCGCGTGCGCTGACCTCGGCTGGTTGCAGCAGGCCTGGATCGGTGCCCGCTATCTCGCAGATGGCGCGATGGATGTTGACCAGGCCGGGACCGCAGACCAGACGTTCGTTGGACACCCGGCCGAACTGCGCCGAGAGGATTTCCAGGATGCGGATCTGTTCCGGCGAGTTCGGTGCAAAGCTGGCATGGCCGCCTTCGGTGGCCAGCGGGTAGTTGCGACCATCGCGTACCACCAGCCCGCCAACACCCAGGCCGGTGCCGGGGCCGAGCACGCAGTAGTTGCGCGATTCTCCTTCGGCGGCGGGTTGCCAGCCAGCTCCGCCGACCTGCACCACATCGTCAGCGCCGAGCAGTGCGATCGACATGGCCTGGGCGACGAAGTCGTTGATCAGGTGCAGCTGTTCGAAACCGAGCTGCTCGGCGGTGCGCGAACGCGAGATCACCCACGGGTGATTGGTGATGCGTGCTTCGTCACCGTCGACCCGGCCGGCTACCGCGAACACGCCGCTGGTGGCGCTCGTACCACGTTGCTGCAGGTAGTGCGCGGCGGCATCGGCCAGTGACGCGAACTGCGCCACCGGATACTCGTCGATGCTGCCCTGATCCAGCGGGGTGGCGGCGGAACGGTCTGCCAGCGCGAAGCGCGCGTTGGTGCCGCCAATGTCCGCTACCAGTACCAGGCCGGTGCTTGGGCTCACAGCCCCTGCTCCGGGCCGGCTTCGGCGGCGATGGATTCGGGCAGGAAGTCCTGCGCCAGCTGCGGGCCCCAGCCACCGGCCGGGTAAGGCTCCATCGGCAGGTCGGCGGCCTTCCAGGCATCGCTGACGCTGTCGATCCAGGCCCAGGCGGCGCGCACTTCGTCATCGCGCACGAACAGTGCGTGGTTGCCGTTGAAGGCGTCCAGGAACAGGCGTTCGTAGGCGATGCGACGGTGCAGGCCGGTGGGAACCGACAGTTCCAGTTCCAGCGGCTGCAGTTCCAACGCGCCCCATTCCGGACCGGCCAGCGAGCTCATCAAGCCGAGCTGGATGTTCTCCTGCGGCTGCAGCTGGAAGGTCAGGCGGTTGGGGGTGGCGTTTTTGCGGTCGGGGCGCTCAAACAACCAATGTGTTACCGGCTTGAGGTTGACCTCGATGCGGGTGGTGCGTTCTGGCAGGCGCTTGCCGGTAACCAGATGGAAGGGCACGCCGGCCCAGCGCCAGTTGTCGATATGCGCGGTGACGCCGACAAAGGTTTCTGCCTCGCTGCCTTCCGGCGGCTGGTAGGCCTGCGCTGGTTGACCATTGATGGTGCCGGCGGTGTAACGGCCGCGCACGCTGTCCTTGGCTGCATGCTTGGCGTCGAGCGGCCGCAGGGCACGCAGCACCTTCACCTTTTCGTCGCGGATGCGGTCGGCTTCCAGCGATGCCGGCGGTTCCATCGCCACCAGGCACAGCAGCTGCAGGATATGGCTCTGGACCATGTCGCGCAGTGCGCCGGAGCGCGAGTAATAGGAGTCGCGGCCATCCACGCCGTCGCTTTCGGCAACCAGGATGTGCACCGAGGCGATGTAGTTGCGGTTCCACACCGCTTCCAGCAAGGTGTTGCCGAAGCGCAGCGCCATCAGGTTCTGTACCGGCGCCTTGCCCAGGTAGTGGTCCAGGCGGAACACGCGGTCTTCGTCGATCAACTTGCCGATCGACTGCAGGATCTCCTCGGCGCTGTCACTGTCCGAGCCGATCGGCTTTTCCAGCATCAGCCGGTTGGGTGCAGCCAAGGCGCCGCCCAGTGCCAGGCCTTCGCAGGTGGAGATATACAGACCCGGCGGGATCGCCAGATAGCTGACGCACTTGCGGTGCACCAGGTCCTTGACGGCCTCGGCGACCGACTCGGCATTGCGCAGGTCCACCGAGCGGTAGTCGATGCGGTTGAGCAGGTTGCCGATGTCATCCTGGCTGGCATGCGGCATGGCTGCTTCCAGACGCGGACGCAGCAGGTCGCGGAATTTCTCGGTGTCATGCGGGGACAGGGCCAGCGCACGCACGCGGAAATCTTCAGGAAGTAGGCCGTCGCCGAGCAGGCGTAGCAGGGACGGGAACAGATAACGCTGGGCCAGATCGCCTGTGGCACCGAACAGGAAGAGGGTGTCGTGCATTGCACGAGTTTCGGGTGCGGATGACATCGTTGTCAATTGTTCGTCTTCAAGGCCTGCGCCGCGATTGGGACGTCCGCGTCCATCGGCGCGAGGGGGCGGGCGTGGGCAACCTGGGCTTGTGCAATGCAGCATGCCGCGAGGGCGAGAGCAGGTCCGTGCAGCGGAGCGCAGGTGCCATGTAAGAGCGACTGTGATGGTGCCATATGAATATGCTTACCGTGCACAATGTTTCGGATGTATACGATTGCAGGAAACTGTTCTGTCGTTGTAACGCAAGTGTTCCCCGGTTCCAGGTTTCGACTCGCAACGAGGTAGTGATGGCCAAGGTTCAATTCGACGGTGTGCGCAAGGTGTACGACAACGGGCAGGTTGCCGTGGCCGGGGCCAGTTTCGATATCGCCGATGGCGAGTTGATGGTGCTGGTGGGGCCGTCGGGTTGTGGCAAATCCACACTGCTGCGAATGGTGGCCGGGCTGGAGGAGATCAGTGCTGGCCAGCTGCGCATCGATGAGCGGGTGGTCAATGACGTAGCACCGAAGGATCGGGACATCGCCATGGTGTTCCAGAACTACGCACTCTACCCGCATATGACCGTGGCCGAGAACCTGGGTTTTGGTTTGAAGTTGCGTGGGCATGACAAGGCCGAGGTGCAGCGCCGCGTGCAGGAGGCGGCTGATTCGTTGGGCCTGACTTCGATGCTGGACAAGCTGCCGCGCGCGATGTCGGGCGGCCAGCGTCAGCGCGTGGCGCTGGGACGTGCGCTGGTGCGCGAGCCAGCGGTATTCCTGCTGGATGAGCCGCTGTCCAATCTGGATGCGAAGCTGCGTCACTCGGTGCGCACCGAGATCGCGCAGCTGCATCGCAAGCTGGGCACCACGATGATCTACGTCACCCATGACCAGGTCGAGGCGATGACGCTGGGGCAGCGCATCGTTGTGCTCAATGAGGGCGTCATCCAGCAGATAGACACGCCGATGGCCTTGTATGACAGACCGGTCAATCTGTTTGTTGCGGGTTTCCTTGGTAGCCCGGCGATGAATATGTTGCGTGGCCAGTTCCGACGTGATGAAACAGGCTTGGCTGTGCTGCAGCTGGACGAGGGGGTTGAGGTGGCGGTCGGCGCTGTGCCACTGGATGCGGAGTGGTTTGGCAAGCCGCTGGTTGTTGGTGTGCGGCCCGAGCACCTGCAGCCGGGCGGTGGTGCGACGGCGTTCAATGCGCGCATCGAAGGGTTGGAGCCGGTGGGCAACGAGATTTTTGTCAATCTGCGCTATGGCGAGCAGGCGCTGATCATGCGGGTGCCGCCGCAGCAGCTGCCGCAGGTTGGGCAGGTGATTGCGGTTGAGGTGAACGCATTGAAGCTGCACTTTTTTGATGCTGCCAGCGGCAGTCGCATCGAAACGGCGACCTGACCCATGTAGTGCCGAGCCATGCTCGGCAGAGCCTTTCCTGGCAACGCCCCAGCCGAGCATGGTTCGGCACTACGGTTTTGCTCCCTCCCGTTGCCGCAGGCAAGGGGAGGGTTGGGGAGGGGTAGTGCTCTTTGCTATTTGTTGGAGCGGTGGTTTCGCGGCATACGCCGCTCCCACAACACTGGCCGACATTGTCTTTGGTAGTGGCGGGGCCCCGGGGGGGGGCGGGGTGGGGGGGGGGGCCCAGGACCCCGGCGGGGGGGGGGGCCAAGGGCGGCCCCCCCCCCCCCCCAGCGGGGCGGGGGGGAGG
>NZ_JBRREG010000149.1:0-7864 GCF_056760155.1 Stenotrophomonas sp. STEN022 | reverse complement strand
GGCTCCACCGGTAAAGCCCCTGCCGAGCGTGGCTCGGCACTACAGGGCATCGCCGAACAGCCCCGCCTCCGGGCGACATTCCTGCCTTTCAGCGCGCCATCCGCCTGGCCGATGGCCATTGATTCTGTGAGCTTTTTCAGATTTTTTTCACGATGTAATCAGGCTGTAACAAAAACATCATTTCATAGCCGCATCCGCCGGCGCTGCCGGCATTTCTCCCGCTATGGAGTGACGCATGAAGCTGCACACGACCGGTCTTGCCGCCCTTTCGTTGGCCATCGCCCTGGGCCTGTCGGCCTGTGGTGACAAGGGAAACCAGGCCGCTTCCGGCCCAGACGCCGCAGGTGCCTCCGCACCGGCCGCTGGTGACAAGGTTGCCGTCGAGATCTCCGGCGCCGGCGCATCGTTCATCTTCCCGCTGGTGTCCAAGTGGTCGGCCGACTACAACGCGGCTACCGGCGCCAAGATCAACTACCAGTCGATCGGCTCGGGTGGCGGTATTGCCCAGATCAAGGCCGGCACGGTCGACTTCGGCTCCTCCGACAAGCCCCTTTCCACCGAAGAACTTGCGCAGGCTGGCCTTGGCCAGTTCCCGTCGGCAATCGGCGGCGTGGTGCCGGTGGTCAACCTGGAAGGCCTGCAGCCGGGCCAGCTGCGCCTGAGCGGCCCCCTGCTGGCTGACATCTTCCTGGGCAAGATCAAGACCTGGAACGACAAGGCTATCGCCGAAGCCAACCCTGGCGTGACCCTGCCGGACACCAAGATCACCCTGGTGCACCGCTCCGACGGTTCGGGCACCACCTTCAACTTCTCCAACTATCTGTCCAAGGTCAGCGGCGAGTGGAAGGACAAGGTCGGCGAAGGCACCTCGGTGCAGTGGCCGGACGGCGTCGGTGGCAAGGGCAATGAAGGCGTTGCCTCCTACGTGCAGCAGATCAAGGGTTCGGTCGGTTACGTCGAGCTGGCTTACGCGCTGCAGAACAACATGCCGTATGCCTCGATGCAGAACGCTGCCGGTACCTGGGTGCAGCCCACCGCCGAGACCTTCGCCGCCGCTGCTGCCAGCGCCGACTGGGCCAACGCCAAGGACTTCAACCTGGTGATCACCAATGCGCCAGGCGCCAATGCATGGCCGATCACTGCCACCAACTTCATGCTGATGCACAAGCAGCCTAAGGATGCGAAGCGCAGCGCCGATACCCGCGCGTTCTTCAAGTGGGCCTTCGAGAACGGCAAGACCCAGGCCAACGAACTGCACTACGTGCCGTTGCCGGCCGAGCTGGTCACCCAGATCGAAGCGTACTGGGCTGCCGAGTTCAAGTGACGCAATGAGGCGGGCGCGCCGCAGGTGCGCCTGTCTCTGTCATACCGTCATCCCCGCGCAGGCGGGGATCACGACTTCGAAGAATTGAATTCCCCGACCTCGGGGACAGAAACACCACCGCATCCACCTGGGCCCCTGCCGCTGCCATGAATGCCATTGCACCGTCCCTAGCTTCCTCGCCCACATCGCGCGACCTGCGTGACGCACGCAACGAGCGTCTGTTCCGCTGGTTCCTGGTCGCCACCGTCATCTTCGTCCTGGTCGCCCTGGCCAGCGCCGCACTGTCCATGCTCTGGGGCGGCCGCCACGCGCTGCAGGAGCAGGGCCTGAGCTTCTTCTACTCCTCCGAGTGGAATCCAGTCGAGAACAAGTTTGGCGCGCTGGCACCGATCTACGGCACCATCGTCACCGCGCTGATCGCGATGTTGATCGCCGTGCCGGTGAGCTTCGGCATCGCCTTCTTCCTTACCGAAGTCGCGCCGCGCTGGCTGCGTGGCCCGGTTGGCACCGCCATCGAACTGCTGGCAGGCATCCCTTCCATCATCTACGGCATGTGGGGCCTGTTCGTGCTGGTGCCGGTGATGACCGAATACGTCACCCCGTTCCTCAACGATCACATCGGCCCACTGCCGGTGATCGGTGCCTTGTTCCGCGGCCCGCCGCTGGGCATCGGCATGCTCACCGCCGGCTTCGTGCTGGCGATCATGGTCATTCCCTTCATCTCCTCGGTGATGCGCGAGGTCTTCCTCACCGTTCCGACCCGCTTGAAGGAATCGGCCTACGCGCTGGGTTCGACCAAGTGGGAAGTAAGCTGGGACATCGTGCTGCCTTACACCCGCTCCGCGGTGATCGGCGGCGTCTTCCTCGGCCTGGGCCGTGCGCTCGGTGAAACCATGGCCGTGGCCTTCGTGATCGGCAACAGTGTGCGCCTGACCCCCTCGCTGCTGGAGCCAGGCACCACCATCGCCGCACTGATCGCCAACGACTTCGGCGAAGCCACCGAGACCTACCGTTCGGCGCTGCTGCTGCTCGGCTTCGTCTTGTTCATCGTCACCTTCGTGGTGCTGGCACTGGCCCGCCTGATGCTGATGCGCTTGTCCCGCAAGGAGGGCAACTGATGTCCGCTTCCGCTGATTCGCTGTACCTGCGTCGTCGCGTCGTCAATGTCGTGGCCCTGTTCATGGGTTGTGCCACCGCCTTGTTCGGCCTGTTCTTCCTCGGCTGGATCCTGTGGACGCTGCTGTCCAAGGGCCTGCCGGGCATCAATCTGGATCTCTTCACCAAGATGACGCCGCCGCCGATGCAGGAAGGCGGTCTGCTCAATGCCTTCTTCGGCAGTGCGGTGATGTGTGCGATGGCGATCGGCATCGGCACACCGCTGGGCGTCGCCGCCGGCACCTGGCTGGCCGAGTACGGCAATGCCCGCAAGGCGGGCACCGTGGTCCGCTTCGTCAATGACATCCTGCTGTCGGCACCGTCGATCGTGCTCGGCCTGTTCGTCTACACGCTTTACGTGATGCAGACCGGCGGCCAGTTCTCGGCATTTGCAGGCGCGCTGTCGCTGGCCTTCATCGTGTTGCCGGTGGTGATCCGTACCACCGACGAAATGCTGCGCCTGGTACCGGTGCAGATGCGCGAAGCCGCGTTGGCACTCGGTGTGCCGCAGTGGAAGGTGATCATGCAGGTGCTGTACCGCAGCGCCATGGCCGGCATCGTCACCGGCATCCTGCTGGCGCTGGCCCGCATCTCCGGCGAAACCGCGCCGCTGCTGTTCACCGCCTTCGGCAACCAGTACTGGAACAGCAACGTCATGCAGCCGATGGCCTCGGTGCCGGTGGTGATGAACCAGTTTGCAGGCAGCCCGTATGAATCCTGGCAGGTGTTGGCTTGGGCAGGCGCCCTGGTGCTGACCGTGTTCGTCCTGCTGGTCAGCCTCTCCGCGCGCGGCCTGCTGCTGCGTAACCGCATCTCGAACGATTGAACTTAAACGATTGATTGCCATGGACCTTCCCATGAACGACCTCAGCAACGCCGTACCGATGCAGCGCATCAACGTGCCCGCCGCCAACCAGTCGCTGCACACGCCGGCGCCGGTCAAGCTCGCTGCACGCGGCCTGGACTTCTACTACGACAAGTTCCATGCGCTGAAGAGCATCAACCTGGAGATTCCGGAAAAGCGTGTCACCGCGCTGATCGGCCCCTCCGGTTGCGGCAAGTCCACCCTGCTGCGCATCTTCAATCGCATCTACGCGCTGTACCCCAAGCTGGAAGCGCGCGGCGAAGTGTTGCTGGACGGTGAGAACATCCTTTCGCCCAAGTACCCGATGAACCGCCTGCGTTCCAAGGTGGGCATGGTGTTCCAGAAGCCGGTGCCGTTCCCGATGACCATCTTCGAAAACGTCGCCTACGGCATCCGCCACCACGAGAAGCTGTCCAAGGCCGACATGGCCGTGCGCGTCGAGCAGGCACTGCGCCAGGGCGCGCTGTGGGACGAAGTGAAGGACAAGCTCAACCAGAGCGCGCTGGGCCTGTCCGGTGGCCAGCAGCAGCGTCTGTGCATCGCCCGCGCCGTGGCCCTGCGCCCGGACGTGCTGCTGCTCGACGAGCCGACCTCGGCACTGGACCCGATCTCCACCAGCCGCATCGAGCAGCTGGTCGAAGAGCTGAAGAACGATTACACCATCGCCATCGTCACCCACAACATGCAGCAGGCCGCGCGCGTGTCCGACTACACCGCCTTCATGTACCTGGGCGACCTGATCGAACACGACCGCACCGAAACCATCTTCTCCAATCCCTCCAAGCAGCAGACCGAGGACTACATCACCGGTCGCTTTGGCTGAGGCTGGCGCAGGCGGACCGTAAATCGGTCCGCCGCCCGCTGGACGCCTGGCCAAGGATGGCCGGCCGCACTCCGAAGCCAGATGTGCGCCATGGATGGCAACGCAGCTCCCGAACGAATGCAGTCCCACCCGAACCGTCTCCAGCGAGCATTCCATGAATCTTCCCAACGACCACATCGTCAAGAGCTATGACGAAGAACAGCAGCGACTGGTAACCGAGATCGTGCGCATGGGCGAAATGTCCGTTGCCCAGCTCGAAGCCGCGCTGGACGTGATCGAACGCCGCGACGAGAAGGCCGCGCAGCGCATCGTCGCCAATGACGAGGCCATCGACCAGCTTGAGCAGCAGATCAGCCACGACGTGATGCGCCTGGCGCTGCGTGGGCCGATGGCCCGCGACCTGCGCGAGATCCTCGCCGGCCTGCGTATCCCCGCCGACATTGAACGCATCGGCGACTATGCCGCCAACGTCGCCAAGCGCTCCATCGCGCTGGCCGCGGTGCCGCCGCTGCCGCAGATCCAGGGCGTACGCGCACTCGGCCGGCTCGCCGCGCAGCAGGTACGCCGCGCGATGGAAGCCTACCGCGACAACGATGCCGAGGCGGCGCTGAGCCTGCGCGCCGACGACGCGCGTCTGGACGCCCAGTACACCGCGCTGTTCCGCGAGTTGCTGACCTACATGATGGAAGACCCGCGCAACATCACCCCGTGCACGCACCTGCTGTTCATGGCCAAGAACCTGGAACGCATCGGCGACCACGCCACCAACATCGCCGAGAATGTGTGGTTCCTGGTGCACGGTGATGCGCCACTGCCGCCGCGCGAGAAGCGCGACGAAACCAGCACCGTCGATCACGCCTGATCGATGGTTGTCCGGCTGCGGCCTGCTTGTGCAGCGGCCGCACCAGCAACCCGTCCGCATCGGCCCGCTGCACCTCGTCGCGGCGGGCCGATACAGACTGGTACAAAGCGACACCCACCAGCCTGTGTTTTTAATCGGGCATTCACGCATTTTTTCCGAGCATGGACTCGTCCGCAGCACTCCCGCCGCGCACTGAGGAATTGCCATGAAGCGTATCGCCACCCTCCTGGGTCTTTCCCTGTTCGCCTCCGGCGCCGCCTTTGCTGGCCCTGTGCAGGATCGCGACCGCGACAACATCCGCCACGACAAGTCGGCCCACAGCGCTGGCCCGCACGCCCAAGGCCATCGCAACAACGTGCCTGCGCCGGCCGCGCACAACGGTGCCAGCCATGCACCCAACAACAGCGCGCACCATGTCCCACGCAAGGGCGAGCGCCTGCCACAGAACCATCGCGGAAACCGTATTGCCGATTACAGCAAGCATGGCCTGCGTCGGCCCGGGCGCGGCAACGAATGGCGCAAGGTCGATGACCGCTATGTGCTGATGGCAGTCGCCACCGGGCTCATCATCGATATCATCAGCGCCCAGCGCTGATCACCGACACCAGCTGAATCAACACGGACCCAATGCAGGCCCGTTGTCGTTCCAACGATGGCAAGGTCGCGCCGTTGAGCCGGGCTGCTTGTTAAGCTCCAGCCTCCCCCCGGCCCAACCTCTACCGGAGACACAATCAATGGCCATCGACATCCGCAAGTCCACCACCCTCGCCTTGGGCGCTGCCCTGCTCGGCGGCATGGCGGTCCCTGCCTTTGCCATGACCGATCTCGCCCAAGGCTACGCACTTGGCGCCAGCGCCCAGACCCCGCCAACCGCCGAAGCACAGGCTGCTACCGCCACTGCGCAAAGCACCGATGCCGCCGCCAAGCAGAAGGCCGAGGGCAAGTGCGGCGAGGGTAAATGTGGCGAAGGCAAGTGCGGTGCCGACAAGGACAAGCCCAAGACCGACGCCGCCAAGGCGGACGGCGAAGCAGCCGCCGGTGCCGACAAAGCCAAGGCCGAAGGCAAGTGCGGTGAGGGCAAGTGTGGCGGTAAGCACTAAGCCCGGCGTATCGGACCAGCGCATGCCTGCCCAGGCCAGCGCTGGCCTGGGTCTGCGGCGCTCGCTGCTCGACGCCCTGCAGGCAGCACCGGCTGGCGCATTCGACTTTCTCGAATGCGCCCCGGACAACTGGATCGGCGTTGGCGGCAGCTTGGGCGAAGCACTGTCCGCGCTGTCGCAGCGCCACCCGCTCAGCTGCCATGGCTTGTCGTTGTCACTCGGCGGCCCCGCGCCCTTGGACCTGGAATTTCTCGCACGTACGCGGAATTTCCTCGACCAGCACCACGTCGCGCTGTACAGCGAGCACCTGAGCTGGTGCACCGATGACGGCCATCTCTACGAACTGCTGCCGCTGCCGTTCACTGCTGAAGCCGTGCAACATGTAGCCGCGCGCATCCGCCAGACCCAGGACATCCTCGGTCGTCGCATCGCCGTGGAAAACGCCTCCTACTACGCTGTACCTGCAGCCGGCATGGACGAGGCTGACTTCATCAACGCCGTACTCGACGAAGCCGATTGTGACCTGTTGCTGGACGTCAACAATGTCTACGTCAACGCCATCAACCACGGCTATGACGCCCGCGCCTTTCTTGCACGACTGCCCTCCCGACGCATAGCCAGTTACCACGTTGCCGGCCATCACGACGAAGCCGAAGACCTGAAGATCGACACCCACGGCATGCCGGTGAAGGGCGATGTCTGGGCGCTGCTGGCCGATACCTACGCCATGCATGGCGTGCGTCCCACCCTGCTGGAACGCGACTTCAACTTCCCGCCACTGCCCGAGCTGCTGGAGGAACTGACGCGTATCCGTCAATTGCAGCAGGCCGCCCATGGCTGAGTCACTGCGCGAACTGCAGCTGCGCTTCGCCGCGCACCTGCGCGACCCATTGCAGCAGCCTGCTCCGGCAGGTATCGACGACACGCGCATGCAGGTGTATCGCGAGCTGTATTTCAACAATATCCAGAGTCTTCTGGCCGCCAATTTTCCGGTAATCGCGCGCACCTTGGGTAAATCGCGCTGGCAGCAACTGGTGCGCGATTTCTGTCGCGAGCATCGAGCGCACACGCCGTTGTTCCCGGAGATCGGCCAGGAGCTCATTGCCTATCTGGACAGTCGGCCGGCCGATCCGCAAGCGCCTTGGTTGCTGGAACTGGCGCACTACGAATGGATCGAGTTGGCGCTGAAGATCAGCGACGAGTCGCTGCCTGCGCATGATCCTGATGGTGACCTGCTGGCTGCCAGCCCGGTCTGTTCCCCCTACTGCCGGGCACTGGCCTACCAGTGGCCGGTGCATCGGATTGGTCTGGAACATCAGCCCAGTGAGCCGCCGTTACAGCCGACGTTGTTGCTGGCCCGACGCGAGGCTCATGGAAACATCGTGTTCTCCGAACTTTCGCCGATGCTGTACCGGTTGTTGGAAAGGCTGGAGCAGTTACCCGATCTCAGTGGGCTTGAGCAGCTGCGGGAGTTGGCGACCGAGGCGGGTACAGAAGCGGATGAGGATTTCATCAGCAATGGCGCGGGAATGCTGCAGCAGCTGCGGGGCAAGGGCTGCTTGTTGGGCGCTTCTACCCTCTCCCTTGCGCCGCAGGCGTAGGAGAGGGTTGGGGAGGGCTTGGCTTTCAGGCATTGCCGGGAATGCCCCTGTAGAGCCGAGCCATGCTCGGCAAGGGGCATTCCCGTGTAGTGCCGAGCCATGCTCGGCAGGGGCTTAACCGGTAATGCCTCAGC
>NZ_JBRREG010000148.1:0-7946 GCF_056760155.1 Stenotrophomonas sp. STEN022 | reverse complement strand
CCCCCCCCCCCCCCCCCCCCCCCCCCCCCCCCCCCCCCCCCCCCCCCCCCCACCCCCCCCCGCTCCCACAAGAACCCACACCACGCGTCAATAGACCGTCACCTCCTCCTCCGGCACAGCCCTTGCATCTGACTGGGCAGCAATCCTGAGGAGCTCCACGTGGCCGTTGCCGCTGATAAAAACCGCAAAGCTGAACCCACCAAGGAAGCGGCAAGCAAACCGAAGCGCTCGTTGTTGGTTCCTGCCCTGATCGCCGTGTTCGCGGCTGCCGCAGCCGGCGGCGGGGTCTGGTACTTCACCCAGGGCAAGGCCCACGCCGAAGCCGGCAAGGAAGCCAAGCCCAAGACCCCGGCTCCGGCCCAGTACTTCGCGCTGGACCCGGCCTTCGTGGTCAACCTCAGCGGCCCGGTTGACGGCCCCCGCTACCTGCAGGTCGAAGTGCAGCTGATGACCCGTGATCCGCTGGCACTGACCGCGTTGCAGTCCCATGCCCCGGCCATCCGCGCCAAATTGTTGATGCTGTTCTCCCAGGTCGAGCCAACCCAGATCGCCGACCGCGCGGGCAAGGAAAAGCTGCAGGCCTCGGCGCTGACCGAAGTGAAGAAGCTGATGAAGGCCGAAACCGGCCAGAACAGTGTCGACGACTTGTTGTTCACCAGCTTTGTGACCCAGTAAGGCGCCACGATGAGCATCAACGACCTGCTGTCCCAAGACGAGATCGATGCCCTGCTGCATGGCGTCGATTCCGGCTCGGTCAATACCGCCGAGCCGGAGGCGGCGCCTGGCGAAGCACGCTCGTACGATTTCGCCAGCCAGGACCGCATCATCCGCGGGCGCATGCCGACCCTGGAAATGGTCAATGAGCGCTTCGCACGCCTGTGGCGCATCGGCCTGTTCAACCTGATCCGGCGTTCGGCCGAATTGTCGGTACGTGGTATCGAGTTGATCAAGTTCGGCGACTACCTGCATTCGCTGTATGTTCCCACCAACCTCAACCTGATCCGCTTCAAGCCGCTGCGTGGTACCGGCCTGATCGTGTTCGAGCCGACCCTGGTATTCGCCATCGTCGACAACTTCTTTGGTGGTGATGGGCGCTACCCCACCCGTATCGAAGGCCGCGAGTTCACCGCCACCGAGATGCGCGTTATCCAGTTGTTGCTCAAGCAGACCTTCACTGATCTGCGCGAGGCCTGGGGTCCGGTGATGAACGTCGATTTCGACTACATCAATTCCGAGATCAACCCGCACTTCGCCAATATCGTCAGCCCGCGCGAGTACGTCGTGGTCAGCCGCTTCCACGTCGAGTTGGACAGCGGCGGTGGCGACATCCACATCACCTTGCCGTACTCGATGCTGGAGCCGATCCGCGAACTGCTCGACGCCGGCATCCAGAGCGACCGCAATGACCGCGACGAAAGCTGGGCGGTGATGCTGCGCGAGCAACTGGACACCGCTGAAGTCGAACTTTCCAGCGTGCTGGCCAAGCGCCGCATGAGCCTTCGCGAGCTGACCAAGCTGAAGATCGGCGACGTGCTGCCGATCGACATGCCCAAGCAGGTGCCGCTGTGCGTGGAAGGCATCCCGGTTTTCACCGGCGAGTTTGGCGTGTCCAACGAACGCAACGCCATCAAGATCACTGCTACCCATCCTCCGGGAAAGCGCCCGAGCGTCCCCGTGATTCAGGAAAACACCGATGAATGACAACCACTCCCCCGAAGCTGAAAACGCCGCTACGCCGGCACAGTTCAGCAACCTGCAGGCCGACAACGGCATCAGCACCGATCTGGATCTGGACGTCATCCTCGACGTACCGGTGACCTTGTCGCTGGAAGTAGGCCGCGCGCGCTTGCCGATCCGCAACCTGCTGCAGCTCAACCAGGGCTCCGTGGTGGAACTGGAACGCGGTGCCGGTGAATCGTTGGACGTGTTCGTCAACGGCACCTTGATCGCCCACGGTGAAGTCGTCGTCATCAACGATCGCTTCGGTGTGCGCCTGACTGACGTGGTCAGCCCCAGCGAGCGCATCCGGAGACTGCGTTGATCGCATTGCTCGCCTACGCCGCACCGGCCGCCAAGGCGGCGACGCCGGTCGGCCAGCATGCGGCCAGTGCGCCCGGCCTGTTCGGCGCGTTCTTCACCTTGCTGCTGGTGCTGGGCCTGATCATCGGCCTGGGCTGGCTGCTCAGGCGTATGCCTGGCGGCGGGTTTCGCCCGGCCGAAGGCCTGAAAGTGGTCGCCAGCATCAATGTCGGCGCCAAGGAGCGCGTGGTGGTGGTCGACGTCAATGGTCAGCAGCTGCTGCTGGGCATTACCGCCGGTGGCATCAGCACCTTGCACCAGTTGCCAGAACCGCTGCCGCAGACGCCTGCGCCGGCCATGCCCAACCTCAAACAACTACCGAATTTCGCCCAGCTGCTTGCACAGAAGCTGCGCAAGGACTCCTGAACATGTCGGGCCAAGGCTTCAACTCTCGCGGTTTAAACTCACGTACGCTCTGGCAACTGCTGATCGTGCTGGCGATGCTGGCATTGCCACTGTTCGCCTGGGCCGCACCCGGTCCACAGGTACCAGCGTTGCCGGACGTCAATGTCGGCAAGATCGGCGGCGCGCCGGTCAGCCTGCCGTTGCAGACCTTGTTGTTGATGACGGCAATCACCTTGCTGCCATCGATGCTGCTGGTGCTCACGGCTTTCACCCGCATCATCATCGTGCTCGGTCTGCTGCGCCAAGCACTTGGCACCGGCCAGACCCCGTCCAACCAGGTCCTGCTTGGTCTGGCTCTGTTCCTGACCGCAATGATCATGATGCCGGTGTGGGACAAGTCCTGGTCCACCGGCATGGCGCCCTACCTCGATGGCAAGATCGACTTCCAGACCGCCTGGCAGCTGACCACCGCGCCGCTGCGTGCCTTCATGCTGGCGCAGGTCCGCGAGACCGACCTGATGACTTTTGCTGGCCTGGCTGGGCAAGGTCCCTATGCCAGCCCGGATGCGATTCCGTTCCCGGTGTTGGTTGCCTCCTTCGTCACCAGCGAACTGAAGACTGCGTTCGAAATCGGCTTCCTGATCTTCATCCCGTTCGTCATCATCGATCTGGTCGTGTCCAGCGTGCTGATGTCGATGGGCATGATGATGTTGTCACCGATGCTGGTCTCGGCACCGTTCAAGATACTGCTGTTCGTGCTGGTGGACGGCTGGGTGCTGGTGGTTGGCACCTTGGCGGCCAGCTTCAACGCGGTGTAGCTGCGCGCCAGTATTCCGGCACACTTCCGCGGCTCGACTTTCCGCTGGCCATCAATGGAAGTCGCGGCTGCGCACGTCCAGGCTGCCCAATAGCGGCGACAGATCATCCAGACGGCGTGCGGTCAGATGACGCACGCCGTTTTCGGCTTCCAGCCGTCCGCTGACCTGCAGCAGCCTCGATTCCAGAAACACCTGACGCTGGCGCTCGGCCAGCTGCCGCCAGACCACGACGTTGATCTGGCCAAATTCGTCTTCCAAGGTGATGAAGGTCACACCGCTGGCGGTTGCTGGCCGCTGACGGCCACGCACCAAACCGGCCACCAACACGTTGCCGGTGCTGCGCATGCTTTCCAGATCCCTGGAACTGCGGCAACGACGCGCGCTCAGCTGCCGTCGCAGACGCGCCAACGGATGCAGTTCCAGCGTGGTTCCAAGCAAGGCGTAGTCCGCGTTCAGATCCTCGCCGACGCTGGGCATCGGCAAGGCGACGTCAGCCTCGGCGGTCGCCGGCTGATCGTCAAACAGCGGACGCTGGTCTTCGACACCAGCAATCGCCCAGCGCGCCCGATGCCGGTTGCCGACCATGCCGCGCAATGCCCCGGCATCGGCAAGCAAGGCGCGTGCACGCGCATCCAGATCGGCGCGTCGGCACAGGTCAGCGATATCGGAAAAAACGGCCTGCGCCCTCGCCTGTTCGATCCGCAATGCGTCCTCGGCATTGAAACCGCGCACCAGGCAAAAGCCCAGACGGATCGCCAATCGCTCACTGTCGCGTTCCCATTCCAGCGAGCACTCCCATCCGCTGTAACGCACATCCAACGGCCGCGTTGCCACGCCATGCCGGCGCACATCCTGCAGCAGCTGATCCGGGCTGTAGAAACCCATCGGCTGACTATTGAGCAGTGCGCAGGTGAACTCGGCTGGATGATGACATTTCAGCCAACTGCTGGCGTAGGCGATCAACGCGAAGCTGGCCGCATGGCTTTCCGGAAAACCATAGCTGCCGAAGCCCTTGATCTGCTCGAAGATACGCTCGGCGAACGCCAGCGGATAGCCGCGCTCCAGCATGCCTTCGGTGAGTTTCAGCCGATGCGGTTCCAGCCCACCGTGGCGCTTCCACGCCGCCATCGAACGACGCAGGCCATCGGCTTCACTGGCGTTGTAACCGGCTGCCACCATTGCGATCTGCATCACCTGCTCCTGGAACAGCGGCACGCCCAGCGTGCGTTCAAGCACCGCTTCCAGCGCCACCGATGGATAGCTGATCAGTTCTTCCTTCTTACGCCGACGCAGGTAGGGATGCACCATGTCACCCTGGATAGGCCCGGGGCGTACGATGGCGACCTCGATCACCAGATCGTAGAAGGTGCGAGGTTGCAACCTAGGCAGCATCGCCATCTGCGCGCGCGACTCGATCTGGAACACGCCGATGGTATCGGCGCGACTGATCATCGCGTAGGTTTTCTTGTCTTCCTGCGGGATCGTCGCCAGCGTGAAATGCAGGCCGCGATAGCGCTGGATCAGATCAAAACAACGGCGCACTGCGGTAAGCATGCCCAAGGCCAATACATCGACCTTCATCAAGCCAAGTGCTTCAAGATCATCCTTGTCCCATTGAATTACCGTGCGCGCCTCCATCGCCGCATTTTCAACCGGTACCATGCTGTGCAGGGCACGCTCGGAAATGACGAAGCCGCCCGGATGCTGTGACAGGTAATGCGGGAAATCGATCAGTTCGTTGGCCAGTATCAGGATGCGCCGCAACAGCGGGCTATCCGGGTCGAAGCCGTGTTCGCGCAGGCGCTCCTCATCTGGAATGCTGTCCGACCAGTGGCCGACACAGGAGGTCAGCTGGGTGATCACGTCGCCGGGCATGCCGAGCACCCGCGCCACATCACGTAGGGCGCCACGCCCGCCGTATTGCGTGGCGACGGCAGCCAAGGCAGCACGCTCACGTCCATAGCGTGAAAACACGTACTGGATGACTTCCTCGCGTCGTTCGTGCTCGAAGTCGACGTCGATATCCGGCGGCTCATCGCGGTCGTCCGAAATGAAACGTTCGAACAACAGATGGCTGTGCGAAGGATCCAGTTCAGTGATTCCAAGCACGAAGCAGACCACCGAATTGGCCGCCGATCCGCGACCCTGGCAGAGGATGCCGATGCTGCGCGCATAGGCCACCAAGTCATGCACGGTGAGGAAGTACGAGGCGTACTTCTTCTTGGCGATCAGGCCCAGTTCCTTTTCGATCAAGGCCTGCGCCTCTGCTGTAGCACCTTCCGGCCAACGCTTGCGCACGCCACGAACCACCAGCTCTGCCAGCCAGCACTGCGCGGTGTAACCGGCGGGCACCACCTCGCTGGGATACAGATAGTCGACGGCTTCTTTCAGATCAAACCCGGCGCAACGCTTGGCGATGCACAGCGTCTGCTGCAACAACTCGGCGGGATAGATCGCCTGCAATGCCTGCAGCGGGCGCAGGTGCCGCTCACCATTGGCGAACAGGCGCTGCCCGGCCTCGGCGACGGTGACACGGTGGCGGATGGCCGTCATCACATCCTGCAATGCCCGGCGCCCACGCGCATGCATATGCACATCGCCCGCGGCCACCAATGGCAGCTGCAGCTGCGCGCCCAGTGCCTGCAGCTGCTGCAGACGCGCCTCGTCATCGGCACCGTGGTGCAGTTCCGCCGCAATCCAGCAGCGCTGCGGAAACCACTCACGCAACTGCATGCCCTCGGCAGGTTCTGGTTGTGCCGCAGGCAGCCACAAGGCCAGCAGGCCGCTACGATCAATCGCCGCCAGGTCAGCGGCCAACAGCCGGTACTCGCCCTTTTCCGCCCGTCGCCTTGCCTGTGTTATCAACCAGCACAGCGCTTGATAGCCTGCGGCGTCTTCCACCAGCAGGACCAACTTGGCCCCGTTTTCCAGCTGAATTTCGCTGCCGACAACCAGCTGCAAGCCGGTTTCTTTGGACGCGCGCCAGGCGCGCACGATGCCGGCCAGCGTGCATTCGTCGGTGATCGCCAACGCTTTGTAGCCATGCGCCTTGGCCCGCGCGAACAATTCATCCGCAGTCGATGCGCCGCGCTGGAAGCTGAAAGCGGACAGGCAATGCAGTTCGGCATAAGCGGCAGTCATGCGAACCAGCCCTGCAGCATGAAGCCGCCCTCGCCGCCCACCTCGCGCCACGCCCATGCCTGCTGGCCAAAGCGGGTGCTGACCCGGTAGTAATCACGACGCACGTCATCGCCGTCCCACCAGCCACTCTCGATCCGTTCCGGTGCCGACAGCAATTCCGGGCTTGCTCCCGGCCACGGCTGCGGCGTGCGCAGCAACCACCCTGGCCGCGCTGGCGACGGCAGGCTGTTGGTTGTTGGGCCTGCAGCTGGAGCAGCCTCGCCGCGCCAGGCATATTCGGGGCGATGGTCGGCATGTACGCGTAGCCCATGCACGGATTGATCGCCCAGCCGAGCGCGTAGACGTTCGCGCAATTGTTCCCACGGCATGCTCTGCTGCGGACGGGTATCGAACAGCTCGCGGTGTTCCGGCACAAACGCCGGCAACTGATCGGCACGCAGGCCGAACTGGCGTACCGGTGCCGGTATCCTGGCCTGCTCCAGACGACTGCGCGCGATCTCGAACAACAGGCTGGCATCACGCTCAGCCGCGAGCAGGCCGATCTCCAGTGTGGTGGTCGGCCGGTCCTCGTGCTCCAGCAACAGCGCAAACCGCTGCACGCTGCCGTCACGGCCGGCAAGAAATGCGGCAAGGTCCGAAGTCAGGCGTCGCAACGGGAACAGCAGGGCCTGCGAGGATTCCACCTCGTAGCCCAGCTCGATGCGCAGTTCGAACACATCCGGTGGCTGATACGGCTGCAATACAAAGGCCTGCTCGCCGAGCAAGGCATCCAGCTGCCGCAATACATCCGGTGCAAAGCGCCGGTTGATGCTGGCCCTCGGCAAGCCCTGCAATTGCTTGACGGTGCGGATGCCCATGCGCGCGAATGCCGCCGAGGCACTGGCACCAAAGCCAGCCCGCGCCACCGGCAGCTGCCCGAGCAATGCGGCCAAGCCAGCCTCATCCACGCTCAGACCATCGCGCACATTGGCCAGTGCGCGTGCAGCCACCGGGTTGGGTGCCAATGCGATGCGGTGACGGAAGCCCAAGGCATCCAACTCCTGCCGCAGACGCGTCTCGAACTTCGGCCACGGCCCGAACAGCGCCAGGCTGTGCTCGATTTCGATGATCAGCGACTGCGCATACTGCAGACTTACCTGCGAACTGAATTGATACGCCCAGGCCGCAAGGAAGCGATGCCATTCCGACTGCGCGTCAGGCTCATACGGGTGTATCTCAAACCCGGTTGCCAATGCCTGCGCCGTCACCAGTGACTGCCCCGCCTTCAGGCCCAGCGCCGCCGCAGCCGGATTGACCGCATGCAGCACCCGCCGCTGGCTGGGCCCACTGATCAACACCCGCGCAGCCTCTGGCTCCGCGCAACCACGCAGCACGCCGTCCATGGCCAGATGCGGCAATAGAATGCAGGCCCAACGCATGGCTTACAGCCCCCGGGCGAAGGGCAACGGACGCGGGGGGGCCCAGGCCCCCCGGCCCCCAGATAACCCCCCCGGGGCGGGGGGGGGGGGGAGGGGGGCCCCGCAGGCCCGGGGGGGAGGGTTGTTGGGCGCCGGGCGCCGTCGG
>NZ_JBRREG010000147.1:0-8096 GCF_056760155.1 Stenotrophomonas sp. STEN022 | reverse complement strand
GTTCGGCGGCCCCCGCGGCCCCCCTTCGACCCTGCTCCCCCCCCCCCCCCCCCCCCCCCCCCCCCCCCCCACTACATGGGCGCGCCCCAAGCCGAGCATGGCTCGGCTCTACAGGTCTCAGCGCGCAAGGCCTTCCAGCAGCGGCTGGATGCTGGCGGTCTCGCCATTGATCAGAAGCTGGCCTTCCGGCAGTTCCAATGGCAGCACGGCCAGTGCAAGTGGGCCGGCTACGCTGGCGACGGTGCCGATGTTGCTGTCGCCATGCTGGACCGCGTCACTGGAGTTTGCGAATGAGGCGCATTCCAAGAGCGCCAGCGAGCGTTTGGCTTTGCCCAGGAAATGGGTGCGGGCAACGATTTCCTGGCCGGGATAGCAACCCTTCTTGACGCTGTAGGCATTCAAACGATCCAGCCCCAGTTGCTGCGGCGTCCATTGCTCACGTTGTGCATCTTCAAGCCGGGGCAGGCCGAAACGAAGGTCGGATTGACGCCATGCCAATTCAGCGGTGCTGTCGTTGGCAGCGGCTACGTTGCTGATCTGCAGTGTGCGCGGGAGCGCTGCGCTGCCCACATCCAGCTCGATGACGGCATCGGCCAGTTGTGCCAATTGCGCGCCATGGGCCGAAACCGGCGGTTCCAGCGCGACATTCACCGCCAGCGCGCTGGCATGGCTGATGACAACCTTGCGGCGGAATACAAAGCGGCGCAACTGCTCGGCCATGGCTTCGGCGCCGCCGTCGTGGCAGATCAGCAGCAGGGTCTGCGCGTCCACCCGCACCAGCTGAAAGATGGCCAGCACGCGGCCTTTGGCGGTCAGCCAGGCACTCCATTGCCAATGACCGTCGGCCAGCGAGGGCACGTCATTGGCGAACTGGGCTTGGGCGAAAGCGACCGCATCGGCTCCCGCAAGGCTCACGATCTGAGCCATGGAAAGTGTGCGGAAACCGGTGAAAGCAGGGGCGAGGTTGTCAGACACGTGACTGAGGACTAAAATTTGTGCGTTGCGAGACCACCAATGATAGGCCAAACAACCCCCACTCCCGAGCCCGAAGCTGAAGCCCCGTTGGTCCCCGAGAAGCAGCCGCTTCCCGAGGTAGCCCCGGTGCCTCAGGAAATAGGCGGCCGCGGCGGACTTGATCCGGTGCGGTATGGCGATTGGGAGAAAAACGGGCGCTGCATAGATTTCTGAGCAGCGTTGAGCCAACGCGGCATTGAGCCGCCCAGCCGAGATACGAGTCAGCGAATGGCGAACAGACCCCGCCCCCTCTCTCCGCACCTGCAGGTGTATCGCTGGCAGATCCAGATGGCCACCTCGATCCTGCATCGAGTAACCGGCATCATTCTGACTGTCGGTTCCCTGATCATTGCGGGCGGCTTGTTCGCCCTGATGATGGGGCCTGAGTCCTGGAACTGCTTCACCACCCACGCCAGCGCCTGGTACGGCAAGGTGATCCTGTTCGGTTGGACCTGGTGTTTCGCCTATCACCTGTGTAATGGCATCCGCCATATCGTGCAGGACTTCGCCATCGGCTACGCCAAGGCCACCTTCATCCGCAGCAGCTGGATGTCGGTGATCGCCTCGCTGGTGCTGACCGCGCTGATCTGGGCTTACGTCTGCATGGGAGCTGCCGCATGAGCAAGTACCGCACCCCGCTGAAGAATGCGCGTGGCCTTGGCAGCGCCAAGTCCGGTACCGAGCACTTCGTCCACCAGCGCCTGACCGCTACCGCCCTAGTCGCACTGACCATCTGGTTCCTGTGCCTGGTGCTGAGCCTGATGGGCGCCGATTACGTAACCGCCGTGGAAACCATTGCCAAGCCGTGGAACGCGATCCTGCTGGGCGGCTTCCTGGTCGCCATGTTCTGGCACGCCCAGCTTGGCCTGCAGGTGGTCCTCGAGGACTACATCCACAACTCGCTGATGGCCCTGGCCTTGCAGACCACGGTCAAGTTCGTCGCCGTGCTCGGCGCCATCGTCAGCATCTTTGCGGTTGCCCGCATCGCGTTTGGGAACTGATACATGTCCGCTTACAACATCACTGAACACAAGGTCGACATGGTCGTCGTCGGCGCCGGTGGCGCTGGCCTGCGTGCAACGTTTGGCCTGGCCCAGAAGGGCCTGCAGACTGTCTGCATCACCAAGGTCTTCCCGACCCGTTCGCACACCGTGGCAGCACAGGGCGGTATCTCCGCCGCGCTTGCCAACATGGGCGAGGATGACTGGCGTTACCACTTCTTCGACACCATCAAGGGCTCGGATTGGCTGGGTGACCAGGACGCCATCGAGTACATGTGCCGCGAGGCCATCCCGGCCATCATCGAGCTGGAGCACTACGGCGTTCCGTTCTCGCGCACCGAAGAAGGCAAGATCTACCAGCGTCCGTTCGGTGGCATGACCACCAAGTACGGTGAAGGCCCGTCCGCGCAGCGTACCTGCGCCGCCGCCGACCGTACCGGCCACGCCATCCTGCACACCCTGTACCAGCAGTCGCTGGCGCACGATGCGCAGTTCATGATCGAGTACTTCGCACTCGACCTGATCTTCGACGACGAAGGCGTCTGCCGCGGCGTGCTCGCCCTGGACATGGCCGAAGGCACCCTGCACCTGTTCCGTTCGCAGGGCGTGGTGCTGGCAACCGGCGGTTACGGCCGCGCCTACTTCAGCGCAACCTCGGCGCATACCTGTACCGGTGACGGCGGTGGCCTGGTGGCCCGTGCCGGCCTGCCGCTGCAGGACATGGAATTCGTGCAGTTCCACCCGACCGGTATCTACGGTGCCGGCTGCCTGATCACCGAAGGTGTGCGAGGCGAGGGCGGCATCCTGCGCAACAGCAGTGGCGAGCGCTTCATGGAGCGCTACGCACCGCATTACAAGGATCTGGCATCGCGTGACGTGGTGTCGCGTTCGATGACCATCGAAATCCGCGAAGGCCGCGGCGTCGGCGAGCACAAGGATCACATCCTGCTCGACCTGACCCATCTCGGCCCGGGCGTGATCGACGACAAGCTGCCGGGTATTGCCGAAAGCGCGCGCATCTTCGCGGGCGTGGACGTGCACAAGCAGCCGATCCCGGTCATTCCGACCGTGCACTACAACATGGGTGGCATCCCGACCAACTACCACGGTGAAGTGGTGCGCAAGGTTGGCGACAACCCCGATGCGGTGGTGCCGGGCCTGTACGCCATCGGCGAAGCGGCCTGCGTGTCCGTGCACGGTGCCAACCGTCTGGGCTCCAACTCGCTGCTCGACTTGGTGGTGTTCGGCCGCGCCGTGGCCAACCGCTGCGCCGAGACGATCAAGTCGGGTGCGCCGCACAAGACCCTGCCGTCCGATGCCTGCGACAAGGCCCTGGGCCTGCTCGACAAGCTGCGTCACGCCAATGGTGATACGCCGACCTCGGTCATCCGCGACAACATGCAGCGCACCATGCAGAATGATGCAGCGGTGTTCCGCACCAGCAAGACGCTGGAAGAAGGCTGCCAGAAGATGGCGCAGGTGTTCGATTCGTTCCAGGACGTCAAGGTTTCCGACCGTTCGCTGGTCTGGAACTCGGACCTGATCGAGACCTACGAGCTGAACAACCTGCTGCTCAATGCAGTGGCGACCATCAACTCGGCCGAGCAGCGCAAGGAAAGCCGTGGCGCCCACGCGCACGAGGATTACCCGGACCGCGACGACGTCAACTGGCAGAAGCACACGCTGGTCACTGTCGACGAAAAGGGCAAGTGCAGCTTCGATTACCGCCCGGTGCACATGTACACGCTCAGCGATGACGTGTCCGTGGTGCCGCCGAAGCCGCGCGTCTACTGATCCGGGGAACTTACGAACATGGCTGAATTTGCACTCCCGAAGAACTCCCGGTTGACCAAGGGCAAGCACTTCCCCGCCAAGAGCGGCGCGAAGAACACGCGTACCTTCAAGATCTACCGCTGGAGCCCCGATGGCGACCAGAATCCGCGTACCGACACCTACGAGATCGATCTCGATGCGTGCGGCCCGATGGTTCTGGACGCGCTGATCAAGATCAAGAACGAGATTGATCCGACCCTGACCTTCCGCCGCTCCTGCCGCGAGGGTATCTGCGGTTCGTGCGCGATGAACATCGACGGCACCAATACCCTGGCCTGCACCCGCGCCATCGCCGATTGCGGCAAGGCCGAAGTGCCGATCTATCCGCTGCCGCACATGGACGTGGTCAAGGATCTGGTTCCGGACCTGACCCACTTCTACGCGCAGTACGCCTCGATCAAGCCGTGGATCCGCACCCAGACCCCGGCGCCGGCAGACCGCGAACGCCTGCAGTCTCCGGAAGACCGCAAGAAGCTGGACGGCCTGTACGAGTGCATCCTGTGCGCATGCTGCTCGACCAGCTGCCCGAGCTACTGGTGGAACGGCGAGCGTTACCTGGGCCCGGCGATCCTGCTGCAGGCTTACCGTTGGATCATCGACTCGCGCGATGAAGACACCGGCGCACGCCTGGACGACCTGGAAGATCCGTTCAAGCTGTACCGCTGCCACACCATCATGAACTGCGCACGCACCTGCCCGAAGGGCTTGAACCCGGCACTGGCAATCGCCGAGATCAAGAAGCTGATGATGGCGCGTCGCGCTTGATGTGTTATGCCTTCTCCCTTCGGGAGAAGGTGCCCCGTAGGGGCGGATGAGGGTACGGGCGAGGCCTGCTGCCCTCGATTTCGCGGGAGCTTCGCTCCAACCCTCACCCCAACCCCTTTCCCGGTGGGAGAGGGGCTTTGGTATCCGAGGTATCCGAAGCCATGCAGACCGAAGACGAAATCCTGTTGAAGAAGCTGCGCTGGCGTTGCCGGCGTGGCATGCGCGAGCTGGACCAGCTGTTCGGTCGCTATCTTGACCGCCGCTGGCTGGATGCACCTGCCGCCGAACGCGAGGTTTTCCTGCAGTTGCTGGAGACCGAAGACGATAAGTTGTGGCGCTGGTCCATGGGCTACGAGGCCTGTCCGGATGCGTCGCAGGCGCAACTCATCAACTACATCCGCGCCCTTCCGGTGTGAGTGGCGCCCATCGCGCTGGTTGACCTGCGCATTGTTGGGCCTGGCGGTACTTGCCGCCATTTCGATCGTGAACTGCAGATTGGAGCCGGGCCATGCCTGGCCATTGGGCGTGTGCGTGCTCGGCTGGGGCCTGTTGCAGACGCGCGCCGAGGCGCGCAAACGGTGCCGGAACATACTCATACCCTCGCCACCAAGCCCGCCCTGCATCGACGCCGAACCCGTGGAGCGGATCGAGCTGCTCGAACGCGGTCCGTTGCTGGTGCTGCGCTGGTGGCTGGGCAAACGCCGCCAACAGCTGCTGTTCTGGCCCGACACGCTGTCCAGGGCGCAGCGACGTGAACTGCGACTGGCCGTAAAGGCACATGGCGTTTCCCGCCAGCCGCCGGGAATGGCACCATAGCTGCCAGTTCCCGGGCAGACCCGCATGTTCAAACCCTTACCTGTCGCAATCGGATTGCGCTATCTGCGCGCCAAGCGCCGCAATGGCTTCATTTCCTTCATCTCGATGGCTTCCATCCTCGGCATTGCGCTCGGGGTGATGGTGCTGATCACCACCCTGGCGGTGATGAGCGGCTTCCAGAAGGAGATCCGCGATCGTCTGCTGCAGATGTCGGCCCATGCCACGGTCAGCGCCGACGGCGAGCCGATGGCCAATTGGCAGCACGCCATCGACGTGGCGACCAAGGACCCGCGTGTGGCCGGCGCTGCGCCGTATATCGAGATCCAGGGCATGTTGAGCGGCCTGCGGGTGCAGGGTGCGATCATCCAGGGCGTTGATCCGGCGCAGGAGTCCAAGGTCTCGGTACTGGCCGAGAAGATGACCAAGGGCAAGCTGGACAGCCTGCAGCCCGGCGAATTCAACATGGTGGTCGGCAAGGAGTTGGCGATCTGGTTGGGCGTGGATGTCGGCGACAGCGTCGTGGCCACGCTGGCCGAAGTGCAGGGTACGCCGATGGGCGCCATGCCACGGGTCAAGCGTTTCAAAGTCAGCGGCATCTTCGAGGCCGGCTCCAATGAAGTCGACCGCGGCGTTGCCTTCACCAACATGCAGGACATGGAGCGCGTGCTGCGCATGGATGGCGTCACCGGCGTGCGACTGAAGATGCACGACATGGACCAGGCCTATACCGTGGCCCGCGATCTGGCGGTCAACCTCAACGGTTATTACCGGGTGAGTGACTGGACGCAGGAGAACGCCAATCTTTACCACTCGCTGCGCATGGAAAAGACGGTGATGGGCATCCTGCTGTCGCTGATCGTGGCGATGGGCGCATTCAACCTTGTCTCCTCGCAGGTGATGCTGGTTACCGACAAGCAGGCCGATATCGCCATCCTGCGCACGCTTGGCCTCACGCCCGGTGGTGTCATGCAGGTGTTCATGGTGCAGGGGACCCTGATCGGCGTGTTCGGCACCATTGTCGGCGTGATCAGCGGCATCACCTTGACCCTCAACCTGGAACGTATCCTCGGCCTGATCGAGACCATCTTCAACATCAAGTTGCTGCCGGAGGATGTGTACTACATCACCGGGCTGCCGACCGACATGCAGACCGGCGACATCGTGGTGATCACCGTGGTGGCGCTGCTGATGAGCTTTGCCGCAACCATCTATCCGGCGTGGCGCGCAGCCCGCACCCAGCCGGCCGAGGCGCTGCGCTATGAATGAGAACGCATTGATGGAATCGGTAATCCGCGCCGAAGGCCTGGGCAAGACCTACGCCGAAGGCAAGATGCACACGCCGGTGTTCGACGGCCTGGACTTGAACGTGGCCGCAGGCGAAACCGTGGCCATCGTCGGCGCGTCGGGCGCAGGCAAGAGCACCTTGTTGCACCTGTTGGGCGGCTTGGATATTCCGACCGCCGGTGAGGTCTATGTCGCCGGTCAGCGCATGTCGGCCCTATCCGACGCCGCACGCGGCAAGCTGCGCAACAGCTCGCTGGGCTTCGTCTACCAGTTCCATCACCTGCTGCCGGAGTTCACCGCGCTGGAGAATGTGATGATTCCGGTGATGTTGGGTGGCAGCGACCCGGCCGGCGCCAGTGCCCGCGCCAAGGCCTTGCTGGAGTCGGTGGGGCTCGGGCATCGCCTGGATCACAAGCCGGGCGAGTTGTCCGGCGGCGAACGCCAGCGCACGGCGGTTGCGCGCGCCTTGGTGAACCAGCCGGGCTGCGTGTTGGGTGATGAGCCGACCGGCAACCTGGACGACAAGACTGCCGGCACCGTGTTCGACCTGATGCTTGAGTTGAATCGCGAGCAGCGCACCAGTTTGGTTCTGGTCACCCATGACCGCAGTTTGGCGCGCAAGCTGGATCGCGTGCTGGAGCTGCGTCAGGGCCGCCTGCATGAGCTGGCCAGCAGCGGCGTCTGAACCGCGAAAAGCAGGTGATGATCCCGTGGCTGCCACGGGACTACCATGCTTGGGTAAGTGCTCGTTGCTTCATGGAGTCAGGTTGTTTCCTTCGATGAGGAGTGCTGCCATGAAAAAAATGCTTGTTGCGATGATGCTGGCCGCCGTTCTTGGCGGTTGTGCCACGACCGGGAAACTGACCAGCGCCGAGCGTCTGGATCTCTACCGCGCGCACGCCGGTGAGCCGGTGAAGAGCTTCAGGTACTTCGGTTCGCTCAATGGCTGGACCGAGCTGGGTGACAGTGCTTTGGCGGTATGGACCAAGCCCAACGAAGCCTGGCTGTTGAATCTCAGCGGGCCGTGCATGGATCTGTCATTCGCCCCGGCGATCAGCATCACCAACATGATGGGCCAGGTGTCGGCGCGCTTTGACCGCGTGATCGTGCATGGCGGTGGCCCAATGGCACATGTGCCGTGCCGGATTGACAGCATCCAGCCACTGGATGTGAAGACGCTGCGTGCATCGGAGAAACAGCTGCGCGAAGCAAAGATTTCCGAGCGTGCCGCAGATCAGGGCACCGAGACGGAATGAAGCACCAGCTGTAGTGGGGGGGGGGGGGGGGCGGGGGGGGGGGGGGGCGGGGGGGGCGGGAGCGCCGGCGGCGGGGGGGCGGGGGGGGGGGGCGGGGGGGGGGGGGGGGGGCCCGGGGGGGGCGCGG
>NZ_JBRREG010000146.1:0-8141 GCF_056760155.1 Stenotrophomonas sp. STEN022 | reverse complement strand
CGGCGAAAGCCGCTAAGCATATGTATCATCGGCCACCGCGCTGCCCGGAGCTTCCGCTGTGCCTGCTTCGCGGCTTACGCCGCTCCTACAAGAGTGATGCGATCTTGCGGCAGCTGAGTCAGCTGCCGCGTTTTGCCCTTGCGAATGCATCGGCCAATGCATTGTTGGCCGGCGCCGCTGACACTGCCGGCCGGCCACCGCCATTGCCTGGATTGCGCTGACCGCGCTGATCCCGGTCGCGCCCGCCGCCAGCAGCACGCCCCTGCCCTGCACCACGCTCGTCACGCTCGGGCTTTTTGGCCGGTGCAGGCGAATCTTCCAAGCGCCGGGTCAATGCGATGCGCTTGCGCGGCACGTCCACCTCCAGCACTTTGACCTTCACTATATCGCCTGCCTTGACCACATCACGCGGGTCTTTGACGAAGGTGTCGGACAAGGCGGAGATATGGATCAGGCCGTCCTGGTGCACGCCGATATCGACGAACGCACCGAATGCCGCAACATTGCTGACCACGCCCTCCAGGATCATGCCTTCGCGCAGGTCCTTGATGTCCTCGATGCCCTCGGCAAAACGTGCTGCCTTGAACTCGGGACGCGGATCGCGGCCTGGCTTTTCCATTTCCTTGAGAATGTCGCGCACGGTCGGTACACCAAACTTGTCGTCGGTGAACTGCTCGGCCTTCAAGCTGCGCAGGTAACTGCCGTCGCCCAGCAGCGCCTTGATCGGCTTTGCAGCGGCAACGACGATGCGCTCGACCACGGGATACGCCTCAGGGTGAACCGCCGAGGCATCAAGCGGCTCGTCGCCATCGGCAATCCGCAGGAAGCCGGCACATTGTTCAAAGGTCTTGTCGCCCAGGCGCGGTACTTTCAGCAGATCCTTGCGGCGTTTGAACGGGCCGTTCTCATCGCGGTGACGGACAATGTTCTCGGCCACCGTCGATGACAACCCCGATACACGCGTCAACAGTGCGGCCGAGGCGGTGTTGACGAACACGCCGACAGCATTGACGCAGTCCTCCACACGCGCATCCAGTGCCTTGGCCAGACGGAACTGGTCAACGTCGTGCTGGTACTGGCCAACACCAATCGCCTTGGGCTCGATCTTGACCAGTTCGGCCAATGGATCCTGCAGCCGGCGCGCAATCGACACCGCGCCACGCAGCGACACATCCAGGTCCGGGAATTCCTTGGCGGCAAACTCGGAGGCCGAATACACCGAGGCACCGGCTTCGCTGACCACCACCTTCTGCAGCTTGGGATTTGCGCAGGCGGCGATTGCCTCGCCTGCCAGCTTGTCGGTTTCGCGACTGGCCGTACCGTTGCCGATCGCGATCAACTCGACGTTGTGCTTGATGCACAGCTGCTTGATCGCCTGCAGCGACTGCTCCCACTGCCGACGTGGCTCATGCGGGTACACCGTATCGGTGGCCAGCAGCTTGCCGGTGGCATCGACGACGGCGATCTTGCAGCCGGTGCGGATGCCCGGATCCAGGCCGAGCACGGCCTTCGGGCCGGCCGGCGCCGCCAGCATCAAGTCCTTCAGATTGTCGCCGAATACCGCAATCGCCTCAGCCTCAGCTTTCTCGCGGGCCTGGTTGAACAGGTCCAGCAGCAGGTGCATATGCAGCTTGGCGCGCCAGGTCAGGCGGCAGGCGTCCAACAACCAGCGATCGGCCGGGCGCTCCTTGTTGGCGATGCCTGCGTTGAGCGCGACCCGGCCTTCCGCATACTGGTGGCCGGCTTCGGCGTCGCTGCCCGGGTCCAGCTCGAGGAAGATGAACTCCTCGCGGCGCGCACGGAACAAGGCCAGCAGGCGGTGCGAAGGAATCTTCGCCAATGCCTCGGCATGATCGAAGTAGTCGCGATACTTGGCGCCTTCGGCCTCCTTGCCCTCGGCAACGCGGGCACGGATGATGCCGTTCCCCGCCAGCCAGTTGCGCAATTCGCCAACCAGCGCAGCATCTTCACCCCAGCGCTCCATCAAGATGGCGCGTGCACCTTCCAGTGCGGCTTTGGTATCAGCAACGCCCTTTTCGGCGACGACAAACCCCGCGGCGAAGACCTGTGGGTCCAACATGGGGTCGCCGAGCAGGCCATCGGCCAGCGGCTCCAGCCCCGCCTCGCGGGCAATCTGCGCACGGGTGCGGCGCTTCTGCTTATAGGGAAGATACAGATCTTCCAGACGCGACTTGGTATCGGCGCCCATGATCTGCTCACGCAGCGCATCGGCCAGCTTGCCTTGTTCGTCAATGCTGGACAGCACGGCGCGGCGACGATCTTCGAGTTCGCGCAGGTAGGTCAAACGACTTTCGAGATTACGCAGCTGGGTATCGTCCAGGCCGCCGGTCACTTCCTTGCGGTAGCGGGCGATGAACGGAACGCTGGCGCCCTCATCCAGCAGTGCGATGGCCGCCTTGGTCTGAGTGGCTTGTGCGCCGATCTCGTCGGCGATTGTCTGCGCGATCTGCTGCGCGAGCTTGATGTCTTGCATTGCCGGTGCGGTAGCCACGGTGACGGAAGCTGCCATTCTGGCAATGCGCGCGCCCGGGGGAAAGCCGTTGACAGCAAGCGCCGGACCTGCCGCCCGGCGCGCGCGCCTGAATACTCAGGCCAGATGCTGATACAGCCGTTGGCTGGCGACATCGTCACGCAGGTCTTCCAGCACCATAACCCGCATCGAGCCCCTGCCGGAGACGTTCATCGTCCGTTCTACGTAAATTTCCGGGCCATGCTCGGTATCTGCGCGGGTTTTGCTGAAGCCGTACGGCAACACACCCTTATCGCCATCCTTGCTGCCACCGATATAAAGAACAACTGCCATGGTGGTTCGTGCTCCTGTTGGATCTGTAACAGGTGCAACGATACGCGGGGTGACGTTACAGAGATGTACATAAAAGGTTGTCGTTTGATGTCAGCGCTCAGCGCGCCGGCTTCAATGACTACATTTCAGGTATGGCCAGGCCACCAACCACGACCATGCATGGCGTAGTAATCCGCTGCACGCTCGAACGGATTACGTACGCTCACACCGCCGCACAACAGGTAGACCGGCAGGAACAGCGGGCCCAGCACCAGGTACTGGAAAACATGCGCGCGCTCATGATCGCCCAAGCGCACGCGCGGATGTTCGCAACGACCCGCGCGATGTTCATAGGTCTGGCACAAACCATTCAGGTCATCGCCGGTGTGCAGGATCACCATGCCGAAGGTGATCGCCCCGCCCGGCCCCCACGGCCAGCGCCGGAACACCAGTGCGTTCTCCCTGCGGCTCCAGTACAGGCGTGCGCCAGCGAGGCTGCCGAGCGCGCCCGCGATCAGGCCAATCAAGGTATTGGGCGAGGTCCAGACCCCACCCAAAATGCGCAACCACATCGGCACCATTTCGAGTCGCATGAGACTCAGGCCTGCACTATTGATCTGGCGGCCAGCACGGACATCAGCGTGCCGGCGTACGCAGACGGCGCAACTGCTGCAGGAACCATGCGGAGGCATCCTGCTCCGGCGCTCCGCTGCAGGAAACCTTGTAGGGCTTGCCGCTCATGCTGCTGCGGCTGGCGGCACGCTCGATGAACTGCTCACTGCTGTCGACCATGTCGCGCTTGAGCAGGTAGTCATATTTGCGCTGCAGATGGCCCCGGGCCGCCACTGCGTCATACCAGCTGCCATTACGCTGGAAGCGGCAGCCAGAGGTTTCCAGCGCCTGCATCAAGCCACTGATCTCGCGCTGTGTTGCCGCACTGGGGGCCGCACTTGCCGGCAAGGCGATCAGAGCCAAGCTTGCGGCGAGCAGAAAATTGCAGATCAGCTTCATGCGCGTTTACTCAACCAGTCGTTGATGGCGCCGGGTACTTCGCGCTGCGCGCGCCCGGAGACATAGATACCTATGTGACCACCGCGGAAACCGAGCTCGGTGTAATCCGTGCTGCCGACTTGGCCCTGCATGGCCTTGGATGCAGCCGGCGGTACAAGGTGGTCCTGCTCGGCGTAGATGTTGAGGATAGGCATCTGTACCTGGGCCAGATCGACCGTTTCCTCGCCGATGTGGATGCTGCCGCTCATCAGGCCATTGGCCTGATAGAACTGCTTGACGAACTGCCGGAAGGTTTCGCCTGCCAGATCCGGGGAATCGAAGATCCACTTCTCCATGCGCAGAAAGTCTTCCAGGGCCTGCTTGTCGTCGAGGATGTCCATCAAGCCCACGTATTTCTGCACGTTCAAGCGGAACGGCTTGAGCATGAGGTAGCTGGCATTCATCAGATCGGCCGGGATATTGCCCAGCGTATCGACAAACAGGTCCACATCCACATGCCGCGCCCAATGCGAGAGCATGTTGTCCGCAGTATGGAAGTCGACCGGCGTCACCATGCTGATCAGGTTCTGCACCTTGTGCGGGCGCAGCGCGCTATAGCAGAGCGCGAATACGCCGCCCTGGCAGATGCCAAGCAGGTTGACCGGCGCGCCATCGCGTTGTGCACGCAGGTAATCCACCGCACCGTCGATGTAGCGCAGCAGGTAGTCTTCCAGGGTCAGGAAGCGCTCGGAGCGGTCAGGGTAGCCCCAGTCCAGCACGTAGACATCCTGACCAAGCGCCAGCAGCTTCTGTACCAGCGAACGACCGTCCTGCAGATCAACCATGTAGGGCCGGTTGACCAGCGCATAGACGATCAACAACGGCGGCTTGCTGGCATCGGCTTGATCGCTGACGAAGCGATACAACTTGACCTTGCCGTCGCTCCATACTTCCTGACGCTCGGTGACGCCATAATCCACGTCTTCGACACCGGGCAACAGCTTCAGGCCATCGACCAGCTTGCGTTGCCACTGCAGGGTTTCCTGCAGCAGGTCATCGTTGCCAAAACCCAGCGGGCCCTTCATTTGGAACTCCTGCGACGGGCCGGTGCGGACTTCGGTTTGCTGGCAACCACTGCCTTCTTGGCTGCCTGCTTCCTGGCGGCTGGCTTGTTCGCCGTGATCTTCTTCGGCGCAGCCTTCTCCACGGCTTTTTCCGCAGCCTTCTTGGTGATTTTCTTCGCCGCACGTTGCGGCGCCGGCTTCGCTGGCTTGGCAGCTGTCTTTCCTGCCGATGGCCTTGCCGATTTATTCGCCGCCGCGGACTGCGCTGGCGCGCTGCTCTGCTGGGCTGCCGCCATCAAGCGCCGCACCTGCCGTTCCAACTCGGCGATGCGCCGATGCGCCGCATCCATCTCCGTGCGGGTAGGCACGCCCATCGCGTCGCAGGCACGTTCCAGTTCACTCTGCGACGCTGCGCGCAGACGCATCTGGGCATTGGCCAGCTCACCATAGATGCGCTGGAAATCTTCAGAAAGCGCCACCTTGGCATACGCTTCTTCGGCGGCATCAATCCACAGATCGAACATCGCCCGCGCACTGGTCAGCTGACTACCAGGCACTTCATGCTCGGCCAGCTTGGCTTCGAAACGTTTGAAGGCATCGTCCAGAACGCTACGGATCGTATCCACATAGGCTTCGGCACGCGCCTGGTATTCCTGCTGGATCTTGAGCAAGGCCTGCCAGCGCGCCTGATGCTCACGGGCTGGACCGAATGCCGGTGCATTCAACCAATCGCCGCCACCAAAGCCACTTTGTGCGGCCTTGGCGAATTCACGCAGCCAGGGTTGATCGTTCAGGGCATTGCCACCGCGTGCAGCGCCCAGCATCCACTGCAGCAGATCATCGCCCTGCCCCGCCTGCACGGCCTCGCGCCACGCCCCGGCCACCTCCGCCGCCGAAGTGTCACGACCGGCAAAGCGTGCGGCCACCTGCTGCATCATGCCCAGCCAATCACCAGCCTGATGCTGGAACCGGGCGCCCAGCGCCTGTACTTCCGGGGGCGTATCGGTACTGACCAGGCGGGTCCATTGGGCAATGCTCTCAGCCCATGGGAAATCGCCGCCTGCGGCTGCGCCCTGGCCCTGCATGGCCTGTGACCATGCCTCCCAGGCAGCGCGCATGCTGGCCTCGAAATCCGCGTTGTCGCTATTGCCTGCCGCCGCCATTGCCTTACTCCCGGGATGCCCGGTGATGATAGCAATGCGACCGCCCTACCGGCGTCAGGGCTTGGGAATCCGCAGCGTCTTGCTGATCATCAGCGAGCCGGACAGTGCAAACAGCAGCACCAGCGGATGCAGCTGCCACGGGCCCAGCTGCCAGCTGCCGCCCCATAGCGCCGGGCCAATCGCATTGAAGTGGGCCGCCAAGGCCAAGACGATGACCAGCGCCAGACTGGTCGGAATCGGCGTGCCTTCGAAGTACGGCACCTTGTCGGACTCACCGGCGATCTCCTCGGCGGTAACGTTGTAACGCGCCAGCCGGCTGACGCCGCAGCAGACGAAGTAGCTCAGGATCAGCCAGTCCCAACCGCCCTGCATGCCGCAGGCATAGGCCAATGCAGCCGGCGCCACACCAAAGGAAATGATGTCGGCCAGCGAATCCAGCTCGCGCCCCAGCGTGGACGAGGACTGGCGCCAGCGCGCAACCCGGCCATCCAGCGCATCGAAGATAAACGCCAGCGGGATCAAGGCCATGCCGAACATCAGGAAGCCGCGCTCGCCGTCCTGCAGGAAGCGCATCGCCGCGAACACCGCGCCGGTGCCGCAGAACGCGTTGCCGAGGGTGAACCAATCCGCGAGCTGGAACTCACGGAGCATCGAGAAATGGCGTTTCATGGGAACTCACGGTGCATGGACCGGAACAGGGTACCGCGAGCACCTGAACAGTGGACAGTACCCGCACTCGCCCAGCTTGTCCGGCATGCGACACGCCAGCGCTGGACCCGGACACGTTCGTGTCCGGATCACGCCATCGGCCTCGAAGCCAGTGCTGCTCGCCGGAGCGACCTACATGACACCACTGCAGCAAGCCATTACAGGCGCGTGTAACTCCAGGACTGCATGCGCCCGTCGCGGTAAGGCATTACGCCGTGGAACGGGCGCGGGTCCGCGTCGAACACCAATGGCAGGAAGTAGCGGTCGCCCTCCCACAGCGGCAGCGATTCCAGCTCGTCGACCGCAACCCACTCCAGCGTGCCCTCCCGGTTAACCTCCATCGGCGTACCGGTGTAGTCGTCGATGACGAAGATGAAGGCGAACCAGTCTTCGCCATTCTTGCCGAAGCCCGGCCAGCTGATGCTGCCGCGCAGGCGCGTCGTGCCGCATTCAATACCCGCTTCCTCGCGGATCTCGCGGTGCATGCAGGCAAGGATGTCCTCATCGGCCTCCATCTTGCCGCCCAGCCCGTTGTACTTGCCCAGGTGCATGTCACCGGGCCGGGTGTTGCGATGGATCATCAAGGCCTTGCTGCCATCGGCAGACAGTACATAGCCGAGCGTGGCCATAATCGGGGTGTACGGCATAGCGACAACCGGAACCAAGGGGGCGTGCAGTATGACCGATGAACCGCTCGCGCCTCAGCCGGGCATTACATCCATGCGCCGGATTGGCACCACGGTTTCATCGACACGGCGCAAGGTGGCCACGCTGTGGCCGCGCTCGGCCAGATATTCCAGCCATTTCCCAAGGAAGGTGTTCATGCGCATGCGGTGGCTGATCAGCGCTTCCGGCGGCGGATACATGCCCATCACGTCCTGCCAGCGTCGGCCCACGTAGCAATGCGTGGTTTCGGCCTGACGCGCATCGCGGTACAGCCGTACGAATGCCGATGGATCCGGCTCGCCGGTGAGCGGATCGCACAGGTCGTAGGTCATCCGCAGTTCCACCGTGTAGCGATGGCATTCGATCACATCCAGGCGCACATCCAGGCCATCGCCGATGCTGGAGAGGTGGCTGCCCACGTGCAGCCGATCCGGCGCGAACAGCCGCATCAGGTGATCGTGGTTTTCCGCATACAAGCCCATCAGCCAGCCGAGACGGCTGAGTCTGGGAATGCGATCAATGCGGGAAAGTGCGCCTGCCATGGAGCTGATCCTACACGCCGAGGCGTGCAGGTGGCATCACCGGTAGTGCCGAGCCATGCTCGGCGGAGGCTTTACTCAAGAACCCACCTGTAGTGGGGGGGGGGGGGGGGGGGGGGGGGGGGGGGGGGGGGGGGGGGGGGGGGGGGGGGGGGGGGGGGGGGGGGGGGGGGGGGGGGGGGGGGGGGGGGGGGGGGGGGGGGGGGGG
>NZ_JBRREG010000145.1:0-8203 GCF_056760155.1 Stenotrophomonas sp. STEN022 | reverse complement strand
TTGGAGTGCGGCGCCCCAACTCCTACACGTGCTTCTGGGCACCGCGACGTAACGGGCTGCCGCACTCCGCTCTCAACCACAATCTACCCGGCTGGCAGACACAAGCGGCGTGAGCCGCGAAGCTGGTGGTTTGCCAGGTTGCGGGCATGTAGGCGACTGCGGTGGTGTCGGCTTCGCGGCTGAAGCCGCTCCTGCAGGATGCTTGGTTGGATTGCTGGGGAGGCCTTTGCCGAGCATGGCTCGGCACTACCGGTTGGGTTTTTCTGAATGGTGGCTGTCGCTGGCCGGGGGAGGCTTGATCGCGGCGCTGACCGGCCCCATTACCGGTGAACAGTATTCCGGAGGCCGTATGGACCCCAGTCAGAACCCGAGTGTTTTTCATGCCACCACCATCTGCTGCGTGCGTCGCGGCGAGCATGTGGCGATTGCTGGCGATGGTCAGGTCACCCTGGGCCATACGGTCATGAAGGGAAATGCGCGCAAGGTGCGCCGGCTTGGCCGCGATGGCCAGGTGCTGGCGGGTTTTGCCGGTGCAGCGGCTGATGCCTTCACCTTGTTTGAATTGTTTGAAGCCAAGCTTGAAAAGCACGGCCAGCTGACTCGCGCTGCGGTGGAGCTGGCCAAGGATTGGCGTACCGATCGCCGCTACGGCAAGCTCGAAGCGCTGCTGGCCGTGGCCGACCGAGAAACCTCGCTGATCATCAGCGGCACCGGCGATGTGATCGAGCCGGAAGACGGCATCATCGCCATTGGTTCGGGCGGCTCGTACGCGCTCAGTGCGGCGCGGGCGCTGCTCAAGCACACCGATCTGGATGCACGTGGCGTGGCCACCGAGGCGATCAACATCGCGGGCGGCATCTGCATCTACACCAACACCAACGTCGTGGTGGAAGAGCTCTGAGCTCTTCGGCCATCAACCGCGAGTACCCCATGAGCCACAAGATCGAAGTTTCCTCCGCCACCATGACCCCGCGCGAAATCGTGCAGGAGCTGGACCGTCACATCGTTGGCCAGCACGATGCCAAGCGTGCGGTCGCCATCGCGTTGCGTAACCGCTGGCGCCGCATGCAGCTGCCCGTCGAGCTGCGTAATGAGGTGATGCCGAAGAACATCCTGATGATCGGCCCGACCGGCGTCGGCAAGACCGAAATCGCACGCCGCCTGGCCACGCTGGCCAATGCGCCGTTCGTCAAGGTTGAAGCCACCCGCTTCACCGAAGTTGGCTACGTCGGCAAGGACGTGGAGCAGATCATCCGTGATCTGGCCGATACCGCCGTCAAGCTGTACCGCGAGCAGGCCAAGGTGCGCGTGCGCACGCAGGCTGAAGAGAAGGCCGAGGACCGGATTCTTGACGCGCTGCTGCCGCGTCGCAGCGTTGGCATTGGCTTTGATCCGGAAGCAGCACGCAACGAACCGTCGGCTGCCGACAACGAAACCCGCATCAAGTTCCGTCGCATGCTGCGTGCTGGTGAGCTGGATGAGCGCGAGATCGAACTGGATGTTTCCGCCAACGTCAGCATGGACATCATGACCCCGCCGGGCATGGAGGAAATGGGTCAGCAGCTGAAGTCGATGTTTGCCAATCTTGGCAGTGCCAAATCGAACAAGCGCACGTTGAGCATCAAGGCCGCGCGTCCGCTGTTGATCGAGGAAGAGGCCGGCAAGCTGGTCAACGAGGACGATATCCGCACCGCTGCGATTGAAGCCTGCGAGCAGCACGGCATTGTCTTCATCGACGAGATCGACAAGGTTGCCAAGCGCAGCGACGCTGGTTCATCCGGCGGCGATGTCTCGCGCGAAGGCGTGCAGCGCGACCTGCTGCCGCTGGTGGAAGGTTCCAACGTGTCGACCAAGTACGGCACGGTGAAGACCGACCACATCCTGTTCATTGCTTCCGGTGCGTTTCATCTGGCCAAGCCGAGCGATCTGATTCCCGAGCTGCAGGGTCGTTTCCCGATCCGCGTGGAACTGGGCGCGCTGAGCAAGAATGATTTCGTGCGCATCCTGACCGAGCCGAAGGCGGCGTTGACCAAGCAGTACGAAGCCTTGTTGGCGACGGAAGGCGTCAAGGTCAACTTCACTGCCGAGGCAGTAGATCGCCTGGCGGAGATTGCGTTCCAGGTCAACGAGCGTCAGGAGAATATTGGTGCGCGTCGTCTGCACACTGTGCTGGAGCGTTTGCTGGATACCTTGAGCTACGAAGCGCCGGATCGTGATGGCGACAGCATTGCGATCGACCTTGCCTATGTGGACAAGCACCTGGGCGAGCTGGTGAAGGACCCGGACCTGAGTCGCTACATTCTGTGACGGTTGGTTTGGGTTGATGAGAAGCGGCGGCACGTTGGTGTCGCCGTTTTTTTTTCGTGTGTTTTGGTTGTTGGCAATGCGAGTAGTGCCCCTGCCGAGCATGGCGCGGCCCTACCGGAGCTGCGTTTAGCCCTCCCTTTGCCACAGGCAAGGGGAGGGTTGGGAGGGGTGCTTTGCTTGTGCGTCTGCATTCGCTTGCTTCGCGGCTTACGCCGCTCCCACACGGCTGGTGCGGTTCTGGCAATGTTGCTCGGTAAGGCCCTTGCCGAGCATGGCTCGGCACTACATGGCTGGCTTAGTCTTCGTCCGGCGGTGGCAGCGGCGAAGGATCTGAGCCAGGTTCGAATACACCGGGCTTCACGTAGTGCGCCATCAGCGCGTCCAGCATCTCGCGGCTGTCACGTTCCAGGTCGAACTGTGTGGGTTCCAGCATGGCGCTGTACAGCACGCCGGTCAGGCCTGCATGCAGGATGCGCGCGCTGCTTGCGGTGTTCACGCCATCGCGCAGCTGGCCCAGCTCACGCGCGCGCTCAAGTGCACGGCGGAAAATCGCCATCTCTTCTTCAACGCTGTCGTGCTGCAACTGCTGCATCGCCACGCTCTCGGCGGACAGGTCGTTGCGCAGCATGATCTCCATCATCTCGCGCAGCTGTGGATCGTTGGCCAGTTCGCTCAAGGACACCAACATCGCTGAACGCAGGTCCAGGATCGGCGTGTTGCGCAGGGGCGAGTAGGCCTGGCGCAGGCGCTTGATGAACGGCACGCGCTCGCGGTTGATCATCGCTTCCAGCACTTCGGTCTTGTTCTTGAAGTGCCAGTACACCGCGCCGCGGGAGACGCCCGCGCGCTCGCCGATCGCCGCCAGCGAGCTGCCGGCGACGCCGTGTTCATGGAAGCAGGCCAGCGCAGCATCCAGGATGCTCTCGCGGGTGACTGCTGCCTCTTCTTTGGTCTTTCTGGCCATTGCTCGGTGCAAATGCTGGATGAAACCGACCTGAATTGTACTGGTTTACAAACATGAGTGTATGTATGTATATTTTCCGGGCTTGCTCTGCAGGATGGCCGTGATGTGCGTAGTGGTGGCGGTTGCCACGGCTGTGCCCGTAACGTATGTGGTACGGAAGGATATGCCCGGGCGTATCTCATGTTCCGCCCGATCCTCGAGCGCCACTTTTCCTCATTGAGCTCCTCTCCCATGCCTGCTATCAGTCGCTACCGTCTCGTCGCGCTTTCCCTCGCACTATCCGTCGCGCTCGTTGCCTGCAAGGGCGGCGGGGAGCAGCCGCAGCAGGGTGGGCCGGGTCAGGTCACCGTGGTCACGCTGAAGCCGGAAACGATCACCTTGACCCGTGAACTGGCCGGTCGTGCCAACGGCTACCAGGTCGCCGAAGTGCGCCCACAGGTCAGCGGCATCGTTGCCAAGCGCCTGTTCACCGAAGGCAGCGTGGTCAAGGCCGGCGATCCGCTGTATCAGCTGGATGACGCCGCCTACCGCGCCCAGGCCAACAGTGCCCGCGCGCAGCTGGCACGTGCCGAAGCCAGCGCCAACGCCGCCCGTCTGGCCGCGCGCCGCAGCAGCGAGCTGGTCAAGTCGCGGGTGATCAGCGTGCAGGACGACGAGAACGCACAGGCCGCCTGGAAGCAGGCCGAGGCCGACGTGCTTGCCGCACGCGCATCGCTGGATGCGGCCAATGTGACGCTGGGTTATGCCCGCATCACCGCGCCGATCAGCGGCCAGATCGGCAAGTCCTCGGTTACCCAGGGCGCGCTGGTCAGCGCCGGCCAGGCCGAACCGCTGGCCACCATCAACCAGCTCGATCCGATCTATATCGACGTCACCCAGTCCTCGGCCGAGCTGCTGCAGCTGCGTCGTGAACTGGCCGCCGGTCGCCTGGAAGGCGCCTCGGAACTGCCGGTCGACATCGTGCTAGAAGACGGCAGCACCTTCGCCCACAAGGGCAAGCTGGAGTTCTCCGAAGTCAGCGTCGACCCGGCTACCGGCAGCTACCTGATGCGCGTGCGCGTGGACAACCCGGACCAGGTGTTGATGCCGGGCATGTTCGTGCGTGCGGTGCTGGGCAGTGGTGTGCGCCCGAACGCGCTGCTGGTGCCGATGCAGGGCATTGCGCGTGATCCCAAGGGCGATACCTCCGCGATGGTGGTGGATGCCGAGGGCAAGGTTGCCGTTCGTCCGGTCAAGGTCAGCCGCACCATTGGTGACAAGTGGCTGGTCGAGGACGGTCTGAAGGCAGGCGACAAGGTCATTGTCGAAGGCCTGCAGAAGATCGGCCCCGGGATGCCGGTGCAGGCCACCGAGAAGGGTGCCGAAGCCGCCAAGCCCGCCGCCGCGCCTGCCGCGGCGCCGGCTGAAAAGCAGTAAGCGGAGAACTACATGGCACGCTTCTTCATCGACAGGCCCATCTTTGCGTGGGTCATCGCCATCATCATCATGCTTGCCGGCGCGCTGGCAATGCTCAAGCTGCCGATCTCGATGTATCCCGAGGTCGCGCCGCCTGCGGTGTCCATTTCGGCCAGCTATCCGGGCGCTTCGGCCAAGGTGGTCGAAGACTCGGTGACGCAGATCATCGAGCAGAACATGAAGGGCCTGGACGGCCTGATGTACTTCTCCTCCAACAGCTCCTCCAACGGCCAGGCCAGCATCACCCTGACCTTCGAGAGCGGCACCAACTCCGACATCGCCCAGGTGCAGGTGCAGAACAAGCTGCAGCTGGCGATGCCGCTGTTGCCGCAGGAAGTGCAGCGCCAGGGCATCAACGTCGCCAAGTCCAGCTCGGGCTTCCTCAACGTGCTGGGCTTCGTCTCCGAAGACGGCAGCATGGATGAGAACGACATCTCCGATTACGTCGGTTCCAATGTCGTCGATCCGCTGAGCCGCGTGCCGGGCGTGGGTTCGATCCAGGTGTTCGGTGGCAAGTACGCCATGCGCATCTGGCTGGACCCGACCAAGCTGCAGACCTACAAGGTGTCGGTTGACGAGGTCACCGCCGCGGTGAAGGCACAGAACGCGCAGGTCGCCGTCGGCCAGTTGGGCGGTGCACCGGCGGTCAAGGGCCAGCAGCTCAATGCCACCATCAATGCACAGGATCGCCTGCAGACGCCGGAACAGTTCCGCAACATCGTGGTGCGTACTGAAACCGATGGCTCCACCTTGAAGCTGGGCGACGTTGCCCGCGTCGAACTGGGCGCGGAAACCTACGACTTCGTTACCCGTTACAACGGCAAGCCGGCCTCCGGCCTGGCCATCACCCTGGCGACGGGTGCCAATGCGCTGGAAACCGCCGAAGGTGTGAGCAAGACCCTGGATGAGCTGAAGGCCAACTTCCCGGCCGGCATGACCGCGGTGATCCCGTACGACACCACACCGTTCGTGAAGGTGTCGATCAAGGGCGTGGTCAAGACGCTGCTGGAAGCCATCGTGCTGGTGTTCGTGGTGATGTATCTGTTCCTGCAGAACTTCCGCGCCACCTTGATCCCGACCATCGCCGTGCCGGTGGTGTTGCTGGGCACCTTCGGCATCCTCGCGGTGCTGGGTTTCTCCATCAACATGCTGACCATGTTCGCGATGGTGCTGGCGATCGGCCTATTGGTCGATGACGCCATCGTGGTGGTGGAGAACGTCGAGCGCATCATGTCCGAGGAAGGACTGTCGCCGCTGGAAGCCACCCGCAAGTCGATGAGCCAGATCACCGGCGCGCTGGTCGGTATCGGCCTGGTGTTGTCGGCGGTGTTCGTGCCGATGGCCTTCATGAGCGGCTCCACCGGCGTCATCTACCGGCAGTTCTCGGCGACCATTGTTTCGGCGATGGCCTTGTCGGTGCTGGTCGCCATCGTGCTGACCCCGGCCTTGTGCGCCACCATGCTCAAGCCGCTGAAGAAGGGCGAGCACCACGTTGCACACAAGGGCATCTCGGGCCGCTTCTTCAACTGGTTCAACAACGGCTTCGACCGCACCAGTGGCACCTACCAGCGCGGCGTACGCGGCATCCTGCATCGCCCGGGTCGTTTCATGGCGGTGTTTCTGGCGCTGGCGGTGGTGATGGGCCTGCTGTTCGTGCGCCTGCCCAGCTCGTTCCTGCCCAATGAAGACCAGGGCATCCTGATGGCGCTGGTCAACGCACCGGTCGGCGCAACCCAGGAACGTACCCTGGAGTCGATCTACAAGCTGGAAGACCACTTCCTGAAGAACGAGAAGGACGCGGTTGAATCGGTGTTCTCGGTGCAGGGCTTCAGCTTCTCGGGCATGGGCCAGAACTCGGGCATGGCCTTCGTCAAGCTCAAGGACTGGAGTGAACGCACGCCTGATCAAGGTGTAGGCCCGATCACCGGCCGCGCGATGGCGGCACTTGGCCAGATCAAGGACGCCTTCATCTTCGCCTTCCCGCCGCCGGCCATGCCGGAGTTGGGTATCGCCTCGGGTTACACCTTCTTCCTGAAGGACAACTCCGGGCTCGGCCATGATGCGCTGGTCAATGCACGCAATCAGCTGTTGGGCATGGCGGGCGAAAGCAAGCTGCTGGCCAACGTGCGACCGAACGGCCTGGACGACACCCCGCAGCTGCGTCTGGACATCGACGTGGCCAAGGCCGGCGCGCATGGCCTGTCGCTGGACACCATCAACAGCACGCTGGCCACCGCCTGGGGTTCGAGCTACATCGATGACTTCATCGACCGTGGCCGCGTCAAGCGCGTCTACGTGCAGGCCGATGACGGCTTCCGCATGAACCCGGAAGACTTCAACCTGTGGACGGTGAAGAATTCCTCGGGCGAGATGGTGCCGTTCTCGGCCTTCGCCAGCCAGCGTTGGGATTACGGTTCGCCGCGCCTTGAGCGCTACAACGGTGTCTCCGCACTGGAAATCCAGGGTGAAGCCGCACCGGGCGTGGCCTCGGGTGACGCGATGCTGGAAGTGGAAAAGCTGGCCAAGCAGTTGCCGGCCGGTTTCACCATCGAATGGACGGCTGTGTCCTACCAGGAACGCGAGGCCGGTTCGCAGACGCCGCTGCTGTACACGCTGTCGCTGCTGATCGTGTTCCTGTGTTTGGCTGCGCTGTATGAAAGCTGGAGCGTGCCAACCGCGGTGTTGATGGTTGCCCCGCTGGGTATCCTCGGTGCGGTGCTGGCCAACACCATGCGTGGCATGGAACGTGACGTGTACTTCCAGGTGGCGATGTTGACCACGGTGGGTTTGACCTCGAAGAACGCGATCCTGATCGTCGAGTTCGCCAAGGAGCATCTGGAGAAGGGTTCGGGCGTGATCGAAGCGACGATGCACGCGGTCCGCGACCGTCTGCGTCCGATCATCATGACCTCGCTGGCCTTCGGCCTGGGCGTGTTGCCGTTGGCAATCGCCTCCGGTGCGGGTTCGGGTGCACAGCGCGCAATCGGTACCGGCGTGTTGGGCGGCATGGTGGTTGGCACCTTGCTCGGCCTGTTCTTCATCCCGCTGTTCTTCGTGGTGGTGCAGCGTTTGTTCAACCGCAAGCAGCTGGCCAGGAACGGAGACCTGCCGCAGCAGTAAGCGGGCAGGGTAGTTGCAAGCAAAAGGCGCCGAAAGGCACCTTTTGTTTTTTAGCCCCTCTCCCGCTTGCGGGGTGAAAAGGGGCGTTTAAAAACCATCGGTTTGTGCCCCTGTTGAACGCGCTTGCGCCAGCGCAAGGGCCGGGGCGCGGAGCGGGGGGTGGGTGAGGGCAGCTCTGGGCCTGGAAAGCCTGAAAGCCAACCCCTCCCCAACCCTCCCGTCAAAGGGAGGGGGCCAGAAGCGCTCGGCCAAAGGAAGGGGCGTTGTGGGGGGGGGGGGGGGGGGGGGGGGGGGGGGGGGGGGGGGGGCCGGCCCGGCGCGGGCGGGGGCGGGGGCGGTCGGGCGGACAAAAAAAAA
>NZ_JBRREG010000144.1:0-8214 GCF_056760155.1 Stenotrophomonas sp. STEN022 | reverse complement strand
GCGGCGCCCTGGGCGGTCGGTGCGTGTGGGCGCGGCTCGTGGCGGCGGTGGGCCCCCGCGCGCGCCCGCCCCCCCCGCCCCCCCCCCCCCACTACCCGAAACAGCAAAGGCCCGGATCACTCCGGGCCTTTGCGTTGCTCAGCGCCGGGTCGTTGGTACATGCCGGACGAATTGCCCATCCTCGAAAACATAGCGGAACACCTGCCGGCTCATGATTGGCGAGCGCCCATTGCGGCCCTCGTGACTTACCCGTGTTTCGCTGAGGTCAATAACACCGTCGCCATCAAGGTCGACGAAATGCCATTCGCTGGCATGACGGTAGTAGCGGTAGCTGCGCGTGCCCCAGGTGCCTTCGTTGTCATCAAAATCGATGCTGCGGATGAGCTTGGCCAGGCACCCGTCAAACTGCGCAAGGTAGCGCCTGCCGCTGATGCTGCCGCCACCGGAGGCGATGCTTTCGAGCACGATCTCGGAACCGCCGTTGTTGTCCAGATCCAGGATGGATCGGATGTGACCGAAGCCGGTGTGCTCGCACACCAGGCTACGCTGCGGAAAAACAATCAGTACACGCGCCGAGAAGTTTCGACCGCCGGGGCCGTCTGCTTCCAGCAGGTAGCCGGGCTCCCTGCTGCGGCTGTGGAACGGCAGTGCGGTGCTGGAGTCGAAGCTGAGTATTGGGCGATCAGGATCCAACTGCGCAAATACTGCATAAGGGTTGGCATTGTCCGTGGTCTTGAATACCGGGTTGCTGCGGTCAACGACGAACACGGATTGCCCGCTGTTGGCGAGCCAGCGCTGTATCTGTACGCCGCTGGGGGGTTCCGCCAACGCAATTGCCGGCATCAGCAGCAGTGCCATGCCCGCCCAAGTCTTCATTCGCTGATCCCTGCTTGCCGGCTGCGCCGTTGGGTGGATGATCGGGTAGCGATTGGTTGAATGAAAGAGTTCGGAGGTGGCGCTGTTTGGGAGCAAGTCCCAAGCGGTCGGGCTACGCTGCTGTAGAGCCGAGCCATGCTCAGCATGGGGCTCTACCGGTAAGGCCTCTGCCGAGCATGGCTCGGCACTACAGGTAAAGGCTTCTGCCGAGCATGGCTCGGCACTACCAAAACCAGAACCGCTTACTTGTTCGGCGCAAACGCCAAGGTGCGACGGGTGGTGGTCGGGCTGTTGATCGGCTCGAACTTCCAGCGCCTCACCGCATTCAAGGCCTCGCGGTCGAACACGCGTGCCGGGTTGGCGCGCAGCACGCGGGCATCGGTGACCGAGCCGTCGGTGCCGATGCTCAATTCCACCAGTACTTCGCCCGAGGTGCCCGAACGCAGTGCGTCGGCCGGGTAGCGCGGGGCCGGGGTACTTACCGCACGCAGCGCCGGCGCTGCTGCCGGCTTGGGCGCTGCTGCCTGCTGGGCGGCGGCCTGCGCCGCGCTGCGCTGCTCGGCTTCGCGGCGGGTAGCGGCCTGGCGCTCGGCTTCCTGACGCTCGCTGTCCTTGCGCGCGGCTTCCTGCTTTGCTGCCAGCTGCTGCGCGGCGGTGGCTTCGGCGGCCTGCTGCTGGGCCAGGCGCTGCTGCTCGACCTGCTGCTTGGCGCGGGTCTCGGCGTCCTTCTTGGCCTTGTCGGCTTCTTCCACGGTGCGGCGTTCGGCAACCTGCATGCTGCCGGTGACACCCTGCTTCAGGCGCGGCAGCGCCGGCGCGGTCGGGTCTACCTTTTCCACCAGTGCGATCAGGCGCTGGGTTTCGGAGAAGTCCTCGCGGCTAAGGGCCTGCTCGGCGGCAATCAAGGTATAGGGCTGCAGATCTGTCAGCGCGCTCTTGATCGAGGCGTCGTTGGGCAGTTTGTCGCGCAGCGCCAAGTAGTACTCCATGGCGTTGTCGCCAGCCGGCGCGTACATGCGGTTGTCGCGCAGTGCGGCGCTGGCCAGATCGCGCAGCTGCTGGGTGTCCATGGCCTGGACCTTGTCGGCAACCACCGGTGCGGCGGGTGCCGCTGCGGCGGGCGAGGCCGGTGCAGCAGCCGGAGCGGCGGTTTCATCCTTGCCGGAACAGGCGACCAGCGTGCTCAACAGGACAACGGGCGCCAACAGGCGCAGCTTGCCTTTACTCATGACGTGCGACATCAAACATCCCCTTGAATCGACGAACGTGGACTGCGTTTGCCTTGACGGCGGCATGGTGGCGGCATTTCCCGATGCCGTACCCATCAGCAGTGAAGCGCGAATCTAGCATCGCCGGCAAGGTATGCGGCGGTCGAAGATGACGCTGAAATGAAAAAGTGACGGGCGTCACATGATGTGGCGCCCATCCCTGTTGTTGCTCAGTGCGCGTTGGCCGCCGGTTTGGTGTGGCTGCCGGACATCAGCTTGTCGGTCCAGGCGATGCCAATGGCCGACAGGATGAACACGCAATGGATGATGGTCTGCCACAACACTCCGTCGCGGGTGAAGGTAGTGCAGGGTGACTTCAGCGCGATCAGTTCCGGGGTGCACAACGGCATGCCGAGCTGGCCGGCTTCGATGAAGGTCTTGAGCAGGTGGATCGAGGAAATGCCGATGATCGCCATCGCCAGCTTCACCTTCAGCACCGAGGCGTTGACGTGGCTCAGCCACTCCGGCTGGTCCGGATGGCCCTGCAGGCGCAGGCGCGAGACGAAGGTCTCATAGCCGCCGACGATCACCATGATCAACAAGTTGGAGATCATCACCACGTCGATCAGGCCCAGCACGATCAGCATGATCTTCTGCTCGGTCAGGCCTCGCGCATCGGTGACCAGGTGCAGCAGCTCCTTGCCGAACAGGAATACGTAGACGCACTGGGCAATGATCAGGCCCAGGTACAGCGGCAGCTGCAGCCAGCGCGAGGCGAAGATCAGGGACGAGAGCGGGCTCAGCGGTTTGTGTTCAGACATTGGGAAGGATGGTGCGTTGCGGAAACAGGGGAGGTTACCGGTCGCCCGGAAGGCTGCCAAGCGGCTACCGTAGAGACCCCTGAGGATGGCTCTGCCGAGGCGTATTCATGATCGACCTTTATTACTGGCCCACCCCCAATGGCCACAAGATCACCTTGTTCCTGGAGGAGGCGGGGCTGGAGTACCGCGTGCACCCGGTCAACATCGGCAAGGGCGACCAGTTCCTGCCGGAGTTCCTCGCCATCTCGCCGAACAACAAGATGCCGGCCATCGTCGACCATGCCCCGGCCGACGGCGGTGCGCCGCTGAGCGTGTTCGAGTCCGGCGCCATCCTGCTGTATCTGGCCGAGAAGACCGGCCGTTTCATCCCAGCCGACCTGCGTGGCCGTGCCGCCACCCTGGAATGGCTGTTCTGGCAAATGGGCGGGCTGGGCCCGATGAGCGGGCAGATGGGCCACTTCAACGTCTACGCTCCCGAACGCATTCCCTACGCCATCGAGCGCTATGACAGCGAGGTGCGACGCCTGCACCGGGTGATGGACAAGCGCTTGTCCGAGTCGGCCTATCTGGGCGGCGACGAGTACGGCATCGCGGACATGGCCAGCTATCCGTGGATTGGCGCCTACGCCAAGCTGCCGGTGGACTTCGATGCCTTCCCGCACCTGCGCCGCTGGCACCAGGCCATCGCCGAACGTCCGGCCACCCAGCGCGCCTATGCGGTCGGGCCGACGGTCAATCCGCAGGCCGGCCAGCCGCTCAGTGACGAGGAGAAGCGCCTGCTGTTCGGAAAGCGCGACTGACTGAAGGCAGGGGCAGTACGGGCAGGGCTCGGCTAGGATGGCCGGATCCGTGCTGTTCTGACAGGTAAACCATGCGTCCCTTGTTTCTAGCCCTTGCCATGATCCTAGCCACTCCCGCTGTCCACGCCGAAAAGCTCACCCTCGAAGCCATCACCGGCAAGGCGCCCCTGTCCGGCCCCACGTTGATGAAGCCCAAGGTGGCGCCGGATGGTTCGCGGGTTACCTTCCTGCGTGGCAAGGACAGCGACGTCAAGCAGCTGGATCTGTGGGAATACGACATCGCCAGCGGCCAGACCCGGCTGCTGGTGGATTCCAAGGTGGTGCTGCCCGGCACCGAAACCCTGAGCGATGCCGAAAAGGCCCGCCGCGAGCGCCAGCGCATCGCCGCCTTCAGTGGCATCGTCGATTACCAGTGGTCGCCGGATGCGAAGACCTTGCTGTTCCCGTTGGGGGGCGAGCTCTATCTCTACGACCTAGGCAAGCAGGGCAGCGCTGCGGTGCGCAAGCTCACCAACGGTGAAGGCTTCAGTACCGACGCCAAGCTCTCGCCCAAGGGCGGCTTCGTCAGCTTCGTGCGCGAGCGCAACCTGTGGGTCATCGACCTGGCCAGCGGCAAGCAGCTGCAGCTGACCCGCGACGGCAGCGCCACCATCGGCAACGGTGTGGCCGAATTCGTCGCCGACGAGGAAATGGACCGCCACACCGGTTACTGGTGGGCACCGGACGACTCGGCCATTGCCTTCGCCCGCATCGACGAATCGCCGGTGCCGGTGCAGAAGCGCTATGAGATGTATGCCGACCGTGTGGAGATGGTCGAGCAGCGTTACCCGGCGGCCGGCGACCACAACGTGCTGGTCACCCTTGGCGTGATCGCGCCGCGCGCTGATGCGGCGGTCAACTGGGTGGACCTGGGCAAGCAGACCGATATCTACCTGACCCGCGTCAAATGGCGCGACGGCCAGCATCTGAGCTTCCAGCGCCAGAGCCGCGACCAGCACACGCTGGAGCTGATCGAAGCCAACCTGGTCGACGGCAAGCAACAGCTGCTGCTCACCGAGACCAGCAAGACCTGGGTGCCGCTGCACAACAGCCTGAAGTTCCTCAAGGATGGTCGCTTCCTGTGGTCGTCCGAACGCAGCGGCTTCCAGCATCTGTATGTCTCCAGCGCCGATGGCCGCATGCAGACGGCCCTGACCTCGGGCAACTGGCCGGTGGACGAACTGCTGGCCGTCGATGAAGAAGCCGGCACTGTCTACTTCCGTGCCGGTGTCGACTCCGCGCTGCGCAGCGAAATCTATTCCGTGCCGCTGGCCGGCGGCACGCCGACCAAACTGTCGAAGACCGCCGGCATGCACAGCGCCGCGTTCGCCAAGAACGCCAGCGTCTATGTGGACAGCTGGTCCAACAGCACCACGCCGCCGCAGATCGAGTTGTTCCGGGCCAATGGCGAAAAGATCGCCACATTGCTGGAGAACAACCTGGCCGACGCCAAGCACCCCTATGCCAAGTACCGCGACGCACAGCGTCCGGTTGAATACGGCACGCTGACCGCTGCCGATGGCAAGACGCCGCTGAATTACAGCGTGATCAAGCCGGAAGGCTTCGACCCGGCGAAGAAGTATCCGGTTGCCGTCTACGTGTACGGCGGCCCGGCCTCGCAGACCGTGACCGACAGCTGGCCCGGCCGTGGCGATCACCTGTTCAACCAGTACCTGGCCCAGCGCGGCTATGTGGTGTTCTCGCTGGACAACCGTGGCACGCCGCGTCGTGGCCGTGATTTCGGCGGGGCGCTGTACGGCGTGCAGGGCACGGTGGAAGTGGCCGACCAGCTCAAGGGCGTGGAGTGGCTGAAGTCGCAGCCGTGGGTGGATGGCAGCCGCATCGGCGTGCAGGGCTGGTCCAACGGCGGCTACATGACGCTGATGCTGCTGGCCAAGGCATCGGACCAGTACGCCTGTGGCGTGGCTGGCGCGCCGGTCACCGATTGGGGCCTGTACGACACCCATTACACCGAGCGCTACATGAACCTGCCGGCGGCCAATGTTGATGGTTACCGCGAAGCGCGCGTGCTGACGCACATCGCCGGGCTGACCTCGCCGCTGCTGCTGATCCACGGCATGGCCGATGACAACGTGCTGTTCTCCAATTCGACCGCCCTGATGAGCGCGCTGCAGCAGCGTGGGCAGCCGTTCGAGTTGATGACCTATCCGGGCGCCAAGCATGGGTTGTCTGGGGCGGATGCGCTGCACCGTTACCGGGTGGCCGAGAACTTCCTTGGACGGTGTTTGAAGCCCTGAGGAGTGTTGTTGTTTTGATTTGTGGGTGAGGGTGGTTGCAAGCCAAAGCCAAAAGGCACCCCTCCCCAACCCTCCCCTTCGCTGCGCGAAAGGGAGGGAGCAAAGCTCAGCCCCCTCCCTTTGGCCAAAGGCCAAGGGGAGGGTTGGGGAGGGGTCAGCTTTTGCTCCAGCAATCCCCCACCCCCACTTCCTACCCTTGCCGCCCCGGCAGCGACTGCGTACGGTCAGCCCATCCCTTACGGAGCTGTCCATGAAGCCTCTCGTCCTCGCCGTCGCGCTCGCCCTTGCCGCCCCGCTGCCGCTCACCGCGACTGCAGCCGCACCGGCAACGACCAAGACAACCCCCGCTGCCCCGGCCTGGGTTGCGCGCAGCAATGAGCTGGCGCAGATCCTGCTGCAGGCGCAGGCGCCGTTCCAGCCGGAGTTGACCAGCTTCTTCGGCGTGCCCGGTTATGACGACAAGGTCGTCGATCTGCGCGCGGACAACACCGGCCGCTACCGCGCCGCCATGAACAAGGCGCGCGACCAGTTGCGCGAGAAGCTGCAGGTCGAGCGCGATCCCAATCTGCGCCAGGACCTGGAGATCATGATCGGTGCCGCCGAGCGCAATATCGAAAGCAGCACCCTCAACGAACAGCACCTGATGCCGTGGGTGGATGTGCCGCAGACCGTGTTCGGCGGCATCAACGGCCTGTTGTCCGACCAGGTGCCGGAAGCGCGCCGGGCCAAGGCGCTGGACCGCCTCAACGCCTACCTCGGCAAGGCGCCGGGTACGCAGCCGCTGGCCACCCTGGCGCGGCAGCGTTACGAGGAAAAGAGCGGCACGCCCAACCTGCTGCAGCCGACCAAGATCGAAGTGGATCAGGCGCTGGCCAATGTCGACACCTACATCGCCGGCATCGGCAAGCTGTTCGCCAAGTACAAGATCGACGGCGCCGATGCCTCGCTGGCCGAGCTGTCCACGCAGATGAAGGACTACATCGCCTGGACCAGCAAGGAGGTGCTGCCCAAGGCGCGCACCGACAACCGCTTGCCGGCCGAGTTGTATGCCTTCCAGCTCAAGGAAGTGGGCGTGGACATCGATCCGGCCCTGCTGATGCAGCGTGCCCAGCTCGAGTACATGGAAACCCGCGCGATGATGCGCCAGCTGGCACCGCTGGTGGTGCAGGCCAAGGGTCTGAAGGTTGCCGACAACACCGACTATGTCGCGGTTATCCGCGCGCTGAAGCAGGACAAGATCGGCAACGACCAGCTGGAATCGCACTACCGCGGCGTTATCGATGCGATCGATCCGATCATCCACAAGCAGGGCATCGTCGACGTGCCGCAGCGTCCGCTGCAGATGCGCCTTGGCAGTGAAGCTGAAAGTGCCGCCTCGCCAGCACCGCATTACCTGCCGGCACCGCTGGTCGGCAACACCGGCCAGCAGGGTACCTTCGTGCTGCCGCTGGGCAACCCGGCCTCGGGCGAGAAGGCGCAGTACGACGACTTCAACTTCGGTTCGGCGGCATGGACGCTGAGTGCGCACGAAGGTCGCCCGGGCCACGACCTGCAGTTTGCGGCGATGGTGGAGCGCGGCATCTCGCTGGCGCGCACCATGTTCGCGTTCAACTCGGTGAATGTTGAAGGCTGGGCCTTGTATGCCGAGGCCGAGATGGTGCCGTTCGAGCCGCTGGACGGGCAGATGATCGCGCTGCAGTTCCGTCTGCTGCGTGCGGCGCGCGCCATGCTCGACCCCGCGCTCAACCTGGGCCAGACCGATCGCGAGCGCGCCCGCAAGGTGCTGGTGGAAGGCGTGGGCCTGTCCGAGGCGATGACCACGCAGGAACTGGACCGCTACACGGTGCGCTCGCCGGGCCAAGCCTGCAGCTACTTCTACGGCTACACCCGCATCATGGAACTGCGCATGCAGACCGAGCTGGCCTTGGGCGACAAGTTCGACCGCCTGGCGTTCAACAACTTCCTGCTCGACCAGGGCCTGTTGCCGCCGGATCAGCTGGCAGCCGCGGTCAACGAAGTCTTCGTGCCGGCACAGCGCCGCAAGTAAGCAAAAGGGCGCCGCAAGGCGCCCTTTTCATGAGGCAGGCATGTTGCGGCTGCATTTGTAGGAGTCAACTGTCTTGAGCGCCTTCGGCTATACCGGCTGCCCAAGGTGCGTTGTCACGCTTCATGGCATTGAGCCTGGTCAGGTATTTGCGCATACAGGCGGTGA
>NZ_JBRREG010000143.1:0-8226 GCF_056760155.1 Stenotrophomonas sp. STEN022 | reverse complement strand
CCCCCCCCCCCCCCCCCCCCCCCCCCCCCCCCCCCCCCCCCCCCCCCCCCCCCCCCCCCCCCCCCCCCCCACTACAGGTGACGTTTTCCCGGCAAGGGCCCTGTCAGGACCCGGTTTTTTCCGCCGCCGCAGCCCGCGCGCGGTCTTTCTTGCTCGGCCGGCGTCCCTTGACACCACCGTTGTCGTCGGCAACCACGCTTGCCACCGGCGCTGCCTGCGTAGGCTCAAAGCCCTCGATTACTTCGGTCGCGTTCTGCAGGCCATGACGTTTGCAGATCAGGCGCCAATGCGCCATTGCCGCCGAATCGACAAAACTCAGCGCCAGCCCCTTCTCGCCTGCCCGTCCGGTGCGGCCGATTCGGTGCAGGTAATCGGCTGGCGCGCGCGGCAGGTCGTAATTCACCACCACCGGCAAACGGGTGATGTCGATACCGCGCGCAGCCAGATCGGTCGCGACCAGCACCCGCGTTTCGCCATCCTTGAAATCCTGCAGCATGCGGAAGCGGCGCCCCTGCGACAGTTCGCCGTGCAGCGCCTGCGCGTTGACCTCGGCTTTGCGCAGCTGCGACGCCAAACGGTCACCGTCACGGATGCTGCCGACAAACACCAATACCTGTTGCCACTGCGGATCTTCCAGCAAGGACAGCAACAACTCGGCGCGCCGGGCGCTATCGACGTGGATGGCGTGCTGCTCGATATCCGGCGCCGACTGCTCACCGATTTCCAACCGCTGTGGTTCATGCAAACCGGCTGCGGCCAAGGCCTGTATATCGTCCGCAAACGTGGCCGAGAACAAGGCGGTCTGCCGTCTTACCGGCAACTCGGCCAGGATCTGTCGCAGCTCGTCGCCGAAACCCAGCTCCAGCAGGCGATCGGCTTCATCCAGCACCAGCAGCTGCACCTGCTTCAATGACAGGGCGTTGTGCGCCAGCAGGTCCAACAAACGCCCAGGGGTGGCCACGACGATGTCGGCACCGCCGCGCAGCGACATCATCTGCGGATTGATCGACACACCGCCGACCGCGCAGACCAGGTGCGGCCTTCGCGGCAACTTGCGGCCCAAGGTGGTGAACACGTCGCTTACCTGCAGGGCGAGTTCGCGGGTCGGCACCAGTATCAGCTGGGCCAGTACGCGCGGCTTGCGTGGCGTTGCCATGAAGAAACGTTGCAGCGCCGGCAGTACGTAAGCGGCCGTCTTGCCTGAACCGGTGGGTGCCAGCGCGACCACATCGCGGCCCTTCAACAGCAAGGGCACGGCCTGCTGCTGGATCAGCGTTGGCGCCAGATAACCGGCCTGCTGCAAGGCCTGCTGCAGCGCGGGCAGCACGTAGGGAGACAGGCCGAGTTGAGAGAAAGACATGGTGCGGTTCCAGAACGCCGCGCAATGGCGGGGAGGCGAGTCTACGCTGTTGTCTGCGGCAGGCGGGCGCGCAGGCCGCGCGCATGCATCTGCTGCAGTACGGCGTCGATGATGGCCAGGTTGTGGCCGTGGGCGGCACCTTCATGCAGGAGGACGATGGCGCCAGGTGCCAGATCCGGTGCGATCCGTGCGACCACGCCCTCCGGCGTGCAGTTCACGCCGTCATAGCCGCGCGCGCTCCAGCCAATCCGCACCAGCCCATGGCGCTTGAGCGCCGCCGCCACGAATGGGTTGGTCATGCCTACCACCGAGCGATACCAGCGCGGCGGCGCTCCGGCGATGGCGGTCAGCGCCTGCTGGCATTGGCCGATTTCATGCGCCATCTGCACCGGGCCCAGCGCCCAGAAGCGCGCCTGTGGGTGTGAATGGCTGTGATTGCCAAGGTCGTGGCCTCGCCGCAGCACCTCGTGTACCAGCTCCGGACGGGCCTGTGCACGCTCACCAACCATGAAAAAGGTCGCCTTGGCCCCATGCCGGTCGAGCAGGTCCAGCACCGCCTGGGTCTCATCGGACGGGCCATCGTCGATAGTCAGCCACACGTCCTGGCCAGGTGCACGACTGGTCACGGGCGCGTAGAAGCGGCTGTTGGGAAGGAATACCGGTACGACGAACAGGGCGTGACTGAGCAGCATCAAGGGCAAACCCCACATCCAGCCCAACCGCCACCACAGCAGTGCAACCAGCAATTGCGAGACAAGCAGCCAGGGCAACCAACGCCAAGGGTGTACGGGAATGCGATGCAGGGTTTCCGGGGCAGTCATTCCCTATGATGCCATGCAGCGTAGAATCAGCTGGTCTACGACCACTTATACGAGTTCACGATGTCCCTGGACCCCGCCCTGCGTTCACGCATTGAATCCATCCTCGGCGCCGACCGCGTCGTCCTGTTCATGAAGGGCCAGCCGACGATGCCGCAGTGCGGTTTCTCGGCCAAGGCTGTTGGCGCGCTGCAGGACCTGGGCGTGCAGTTCAACCACGTCAACGTGCTGGCCGACCAGGAAATCCGTGAAGGCATCAAGGCCTACGGCGACTGGCCGACCATTCCGCAGCTGTATGTGGACGGCGAGCTGATCGGCGGCAGCGACATCATCCTGCAGATGGCCAGCAGCGGCGAACTGAGCAGCCTGCTCGGCCTGGCCGCACCGGACCGCACCCCGCCGTCGATCACCGTAACCCCGGCCGCAGTTGAAATGCTCAAGGGCGCCCTGGCCGACTCGCCCGGCGCGGCCTTGCAGCTGAGCATCGATGCCAGTTTCCAGCCGAACTTCCAGCTGGCCCCGTTCGACGACAACGCCATCGCGGCTGAATCCAACGGCCTGCGTGTTCAGTTCGATTCCTCCAGCGCGCGCCGTGCCAACGGCATCACCATCGACTGGGTTGACGACATCCGCGGCCAGGGCCTGGCGATCAACAACCCGAACGCGCCCAAGCCGGTGCAGGACCTGGACGTGCGCAGCGCCGACGACCAGCTGCGTGCCGGTGCCATCACCGTGGTGGACGTGCGTCCGGCTGACGAACGCGCCATCGCCGCGATCAACGGCAGCTTCGAAACCTTCGACGGCGACAACCGCGCCAAGCTCGAAGCCCTGCCCAAGGACACCGCGCTGGCGTTCCTGTGCCACCGTGGCGGCCGCAGCGCACAGGCTGCCGCGCAGTTCCTGGCATTGGGCTTCACCAATGTGTTCAACATCACCGGCGGCATCGATGCCTGGTCGGAGAACGTGGACAACAGCGTTCCGAAGTACTGATCGGAACGCGCTGCTGCAACCGAAAAGCGCCGGCCTAGCCGGCGTTTTTTCTGCGTTGAACAAGCTTGGGAACATCAGCCTGAATGCCTGCTTTGCAGGAGCGGCGTCAGCCGCGAAGCTGATAGAACATCGGATCGCAGAGGTAACGAGCGCTGCAGCAATGTCAGCTTCGCGGCTGATGCCGCTCCCACATGCAAATCAGAAGCATGCAGCCTGTGCCCTTTTGTGGAAGCGACATCAGCCGCGATGCACTTGAGTGGTCAGATGGCATGCGAACCCAATGCTGCACTGCATACGTACCGCGATGAGCAGTACCTGACGGACAGGCGTGTATCCAACAACGCCGTCAGCAACACCAGTCCCTCCCGCACACTCAACCAGCAAAACCACCTTCAGCAAGGAAGTGCAGTTCGTCCGCAGTGGGAATCCGGCCAAGCACCGCGTTGCGGTGCGGGAAGCGGCCAAAGCGGCGGATGACATCGCGATGCACTTCGGCGTATTTCAGGTATTCCAGATCGCCAAGCACCTCGAACATCGCCACCGCGCGCTCCTGGTCCTGCGGATCCTCGGAATGCTCGAACGGCAGGTAGATGAAAGCCCGTAGCTTGAGCGGCAGCTCGCGGTCCCAGCCTTCCTCGATGGTGCGGGTAGCGTAATGCCGCGCCAACCCGTCGGTAGCGTAAGAGTGCGCGGTGCCACGGAAGCAGTTGCGTGGAAACTGATCCAGCAGGATCTGCAGCGCCAACGCGCCCTCGGCATTTTCCAGCCAGTCCTCACAACCGCGCCGGGCTGCCTGGTAGTGCAGGTCCAGGAAGCGCTCCCGGAACTCGACATCAAAGGCCTCGTCACGCACAAACCAACGCTGCGGGCCAGCCGCGCGCCAGAACTCAACTACCGAACTTGCAGTTTCCATTACTGATCCCTGGTTCACCGCCTACCCTCAGGCGGTGACACTTCCCACCGATGTCGTCGCATCCGGGGACGGGGCCTCAGTTGCTTGGCAGTAGCTTAATAGGCTACCCCAAGCTATGAAATGAGGAAAAGGTGAAAAAACCTACCCGGGATTGGGACGTTGTCCGCATAAACCACCAACTCCATCCCAGGTTTTGAGATAGGGTTCCTATCTTTCGGGACTGTTACGACCCTTGGGGGGTACAAAGCATGCGCATAGGAATAGTGGTCGACTCGGCCTGCGACCTGCCCAAGGGCTATCTGCAACAGAACAATATCGTGCTGCTCCCGATCAGCGTACGGATCGGCGACACCGTGCTCCCCGACCACCGCGACGAGGAATCCACCCTGGCCTTCCTGCAGGGACCGCTGAGCGAGCGCAGTGCCGAAGCGGAAACCATCCCCTATAGCGCCGAGCAGATCCGCGACCTGTTCCTGAGCCGCCTGGTTACCGATTTCGACCAGGTGTTCTGCATGACCATTACCCGCACCCGCAGCCCCATCCATGACAACGCGGTGCAGGCTGGCTACAGCATCCTCAACGAGTACAAGCCGATCCGGCAGGCGGCCGGTTTCAATTCACCGTTCAGCCTGCGCGTCATCGACACCCAGAATCTGTTCGCTGCACAGGCAGTGAGCGCGGTGGAAGCGGTGCGCCTGCGCGACAGCGGTGCCACCGTTCCGCAGATGCGCGAACGACTGGAGCTGGTGGCGAGCAATGTGCACGGCTACATGGTCACCCGTGACCTCTACTACCTGCGCGCGCGCGCCCGCCACAAGGGCGACCGCAGCGTCGGCCTGCTCAGCGTCGCACTCGGCAGTGCGCTGGACATCAAACCCGTCCTGCACGGCTACCGTGGCAATACCGAACCGGTGGCCAAGATCAAAGGCTTCGAGCCTGCCGTGCAGGCCTTGTTCGACTTCGTAGGCAAGCGTGTGGTGCACGGCCTGATCACCCCGACGGTCTGCGTCAGCTACGGCGGCCCGCTGGACGAGCTGCGTGCCCTGCCCGGCTACCGGCAGCTGCGCGACACCTGCGACCAGCACGGCGTAGCGCTGCTGGAGGCAGTGATGAGCCTGACCGGCATGGTCAACGTGGGCAAAGGCGCAGTGACTATTGGTTTTGCCGATGAACCGCATACCTTCGGTAGCTGATCAACCCGCATCATCTGGACAAAACCACTACATTTGACGCGCTAGTCTGACGCTCTACCAAGGAGGCACCCCATGTCCGTGCTCTATTCCATATCGCTGCCCGATCCGGCCAAAGCCCGTGGCAACGACCCGCGCCTGTCATTCACCGCCAGCGGCGCGGATGCCTTCGCCGAGCAACTACAGGCCGCCCTGCGCACACCGGAGCTGTTCGAGCGCTGGAAGGCCACCCAGGACGAACCCGATGACGTGGACCCCGGCTTGGGCGCTATTGACCCGAACGCCACGGTTACCGGCAAGCAGTCCGACCTGCGCATCGACCTGATCGCCACCACCAGCCTGGCCGGCGAGCTGTTCAAGCAGCGCATGCGCATGCTGGCCGGCAGCCACTGGGAATTGCGCGATGTGCGCTGAGTGTTGAGAACGCAGGTACTGGTGTCCTGGAGCGGCGGCAAAGACGCTGCCTGGGCGCTGCACGAACTCCAGCAACGCGATGACATCGAGGTCGTCGCGCTGTTGAGCACGCTGACCGAAGGCTATGAGCGCTCCTCGATGCAGGGCGTGCGCCGCGAGGTATTGCTCGCCCAGGCAGACGCCGCCGGGCTGCCGCTGCTGGAAGCCTGGATACCGCAGACCTGCGACAACGCCGTGTATCTGCAACGCATGACAGCAGCGCTGCACGAAGCTCAGCAGCGTTGGCCCGGCCTTGCGACCATCGCCTTCGGTGACCTGCTGCTGGAAGACATCCGGCGATGGCGCGAGCAGCAGTATGCGACGCTGGGCTGGCAGACCCTGTTCCCGCTGTTTGGCCGCGACACCACCGCGCTGGCTCGGCAGATGATTGCGAACGGCCTGCATGCGCAGCTGTGCTGTGTGGACAGCGAGCGGCTGGATGCCGGTTTTGCGGGTCGAGTATTTGATCAAGCCTTTCTGGATGAATTGCCAGCAGGCATCGATGCCTGCGGCGAGAACGGCGAATTCCACACCTGTGTTGGCGCAGGGCCGATGTTCCGCGCCCCGTTGAAGCTTGAACAAGGCGACACCGTACTACGCGAGAACCGCCACGCCTACACGGACTTCACCCTGACTTTGTAGGAGTGGCGTAAGCCGCGAAACCACAACAGCAAGAACAACAGCGCCTCGTGCAATCGCATACGTCGCTCCCACCTTCAGTAACCCAGCTTCGCGGCTTACGCCATTCCTACAAAGCTGGGTCCCGCATCGAACGATCATCAGAACCACGCCACCGCACCATCGCGTACCGACACCCGGTTCCTGCCTGCACGCTTGGCCGCATACAAGGCGCTATCAGCATCCTCCAGCAGCTGCGCTGTTGGTGCCTTGGCAGAAGGCTGCAGGAAAGCCACGCCCACACTGATGCTGACCGCTGCTTCCGGCAAGGCGAGCGACTCAATGGCCAGCCGCAGCTTCTCGGCGAGGGCGATCGCATCTTCCCGCGCGCAGTCCGGGATGATCACCGCGAACTCTTCTCCGCCGTAACGCGCCAGACAATCGCCCGCACGCCGGACATTCGCCTGCAGCCGTGCTGCAACCGCCTGCAGGCAACGATCACCGGCCGGGTGCCCGTGGGCATCATTGAATGCCTTGAAGTGATCGATATCGACCAGCAGCAGCCCCAGGCCGGCGCCACTGCGATGTACGCGGCTGGCCTCGGCCTGCAGGACAGCATCGAACTGGCGACGGTTGGCCACGCCGGTCAGGCCATCCTGCCTTGCCAGCTGATCCAGCGCTGCCTGTCGTTCCAACAGGCCCATCTGCAGCAGCGTGCTGCGCAGGCTGAAGCCAATGGTGGCGACCACGAAGCCGGCCACAGCCAGCGTTCGTGCATGGTCCACCACCAAGGTCCCCACTACGAGCAGCAGCAAAGGCAGGATCATCGGGCCGCCCGCCTGCACCAGCCGCGACAGCCGCGGGTCCGGCAGGAAGACAGGAGCCGATACCCTACGCACGGCCAGCAACATCAACAGAAGGAATGGCAGATCGATCAGTAGATCGTTGTACGCACCGAAGGAATCTTCCGAGCTTAAGTGGTTGATGTAACCGGCTGTCAGCAGGTACGCAAGTGCATACAGCGCCAGCGCGCGAAAGAAGCTGCGCCACTCCGGCACATCACCGGCGAGCCAGCGCACGGTTGCGAAGCTGGCAATGCACAGGTTCTGGATATCAAACATGTAGCGCATGTTGCGCATCGCCTGTTCGTCCGCGTCGATGCGGTCGGCAAAGAAGCCGGTATGCACGAAGAACAGCACACCCAACAGCACTGCCATAGCTGCATCAATCAGGCTGATGCTGGTGCGCTCGCGCCGTGCGCGGGCAAGGATGAACACCAGTGGCACGGCGTAAAGCACGTACAACAACATGCTGGCACGCGGGGTGACATCGGCACGGCCCGCCCCCAGTGCATCGACAAGATTGAGTGCCATGCCGCCGGCCCATAGCAGCATCGCCAGCGCGATCGCATACCAGCCCAATGCCGCGCGGTCGTGCCGTGCGCGCAAAACGCAGCACCAGGCAGCAAGCAGCGGCGCTGCGACCAGGAAGCCGAAGGAACCAATGCCAGCAGGACCCGACCCGATGACGAGGACCAGACCATGGCAGACGATGAACAGCAGGATCAGCACTACCGGCATGCATTCCCCATCGGACAGGCGCTATGCGCGCACGATAGCGCGACGGCCGCTGCGACAACGTGATCCAGACCCCGCCACGGAAACCCAACCCGTAGTGCCGAGCCATGCTCGGCAGGGGCCTTACAAGCGAAGAACAAACCCCTCCCCAGCCCTCCCCTTCGCTGCGCGAAAGGGAGGGAGCAGAGCGTAGTGGGGGGGGGGGGGGGGGGGGGGGGGGGGGGGCGGGCCGCCGCCCCCCCCGCGCCGCGGGGCCGGCCCACCGCACCCCCCCCCCCCCGCGCGGGGGCGGGGGGGGGGGGGGGGG
>NZ_JBRREG010000142.1:0-8460 GCF_056760155.1 Stenotrophomonas sp. STEN022 | reverse complement strand
CACCTGCTTGTCCGCTAGTTACTGATGGTCCAAGGGCGGCTGAAAGTCCACGAACCGCAGCAGAGCTAACCGCAAGCCATGAACGCCGTCCCTTCTCCCGCCTGCGGGAAAAGGTGCCCGAAGGGCGGATGAGGGGGCTTCTGCTTCGGGCTTCTGCTTCGGGCTTCTGCTTCGGGCTTCTGCTTCGGGCTTCTGCTTCGGGCTTCTGCTTCTGCTTTAGCTCTAGCTTTGGCATTGCTTCCAGCTCCAAATCGCCACCCCCAACCCCGCACTTTTTACGCGCCTTTTACGCCAGCCCCACCCCGGCAGCGTCGATCGTTTACGCCCCCCAGGCGGAGGATAGCGGCCTGATCGGGGTGATCAGACTTGTCGTTCGCGCCTGCCTGCCGCCCTACCCGTCCACCGACGCGTACTCCGGCAGCCCCGGCCGCGTCCTGATCATGATTCGAGGTTTCCATGCCCGGCTGGCTTGCTCTGTTGTGCGGCGTAGTGGTGCTGATCGCCGCTGCCTACCTGTTGTACGCGGTCCTACGACCTGAGTCGTTCTGAGGAGCGCTATCGTGATCGAACCCATCATCATCATTCTGGCCAGCCTGGCGCTGGCATGGCCGCTCGGCCTGTACCTGGCGCGGCTGATGCGCGGTACGCCGATGCGTACCGACGTCCTCTTCCATTGGATCGAAAAGCCGCTGTACCGCGTGCTCGGCGTTGATCCCAACCACTCCATGTCCTGGCGCGGCTACGTGGTCGCGTTCCTGCTCAGCAACCTGATATTGGCAGTGCTGACCCAGGCGGTGTTCATGACCCAGGCCTGGTTGCCGTTGAACCCGGACAACATCCCCAATATGCGTTGGGACACCGCGTTCCACACCATGGTGTCGTTCCTGACCAACACCAACCAGCAGCATTACAGCGGTCAGGCGCAGCTGTCCTATTTCTCGCAGATGACCGGCATCACCGGCCTGCAGGTGATCACCCCGATGATGGGACTGGCACTTGCGGTGGCAACGCTGCGTGCCTTGTTCATGAAGCCTGCAAGCAACGATACCGGCAACACCCCGGTGCGCGTCACTGTAGGCAACTACTACGCCGACGTGGTGCGCCTGTGTCTGCGCTTCCTGCTGCCGCTGTGCCTGGTGTGGACGCTGCTGCTGAACTGGCAGGGCGTGCCTTCCACGCTGGCTGGTGGCCCGCAGGCAACGCCGATCGATGCCAGTGCAGGCATGGAAACGCAGAAGATCCCGCTCGGCCCGGTCGCGGCGATGGTCGCGGCCAAGCAGCTCGGCGCCAATGGCGGCGGCTGGTACGGCCCGAACAGCAGCTTCCCGCTGGAGAACCCGACGCCAGTGTCGAATGCGCTGGAACTGATCGGCATCCTGCTGATCCCGATGGCCATCATCTGCATGCTTGGCGCCTTCACTGGCCGGCGTCGCTTTGGTGCCTTGGTTTTCGGCTGCATGTTGACCATGTCGGTGCTGTCCACCAGCGCCAGCCTGTGGCTGGAAGGTCACAGCGCCAGCGCCGCCAGTACTTTGCTGATGGAAGGCAAGGAAGCCCGCTTCGGTGCCAATGGCACCGCGCTGTGGTCGTCCATCACCACCCAGGTGCAGAACGGCTCGGTCAACGGCATGCATGATTCGCTGAGCCCGCTCGGCGGCATGATGCCCATCATCAACATGCTGATCAGCGCGATCTGGGGCGGCATTGGCTGCGGCATCCAGCAGTTCCTGGTCTATCTGATGATGGCGGTGTTCCTGGCCGGCCTGATGACCGGACGCACGCCCGAACTGCTCGGCCGCAAGCTGGAAACGCCACAGGTGCGCCTGCTCGCGGTGCTGGTATTGCTGCAACCGATCACCCTGCTCGGGCTGACCGCACTGACCCTGGCCGTGCCCGGCCTGGCCGGCACCTCCAACCCCGGTTTCCATGGCATCAGCCAGGTGTTCTACGAGTTCACCTCGGCCTATGCCAACAACGGCTCGGGCTTTGAAGGACTGGCCGACAACACCGTGTGGTGGAACCTGAGTTGTGCGCTGGTGTTGGTGCTGGGTCGTTTCCCGATCCTGATCATCCCGCTGATCATCGCCACCCAGCTGGCCGCCAAGCGGCAGGTGCCGCAAAGCGCGGGCAGCCTGCAGATTGAAACCCCGACCTTCGCATTGACGCTTATCTGCGTGGTCATCGTCCTTACCGTGCTGCAGTTCCTGCCAGCGCTGGTGCTTGGCCCGGTGGCCGAACACCTGAGCCTGCTGGCCCTGCAGGGAGCCCCCTCACCGTGAACGCCCCCATGAACCGTTCTGTTTCTCCTGCGGCATCGCGCCGCCCCGCCCTGCTCGATGCGGCCGGCCTGCGCCGTGCGCTGATCGACTCGATCCGCAAGCTGTCGCCGCTGCACCTGCTGCACAACCCGGTGATGGCGGTGGTGATGGTCGGCACCGTGCTGGCCTTGGTCGTCACCCTCAGCGGCACCGCGCCGCTGGGCTTCGGCCTGGCCGTCACCGCGATCCTGCTGGTGACGGTGTTGTTCGGCAATTTCGCCGAAGCCGTGGCCGAAGCGCGTGGCCGTGGCCAGGCCGCGTCGCTGCGCCGTGCACGCCAGGACCTGGTCGCACGGCGTGTTTCCACGCCGTTGCAGGGTGCTGCCGAAAGCCGCGTCCCCGCTGCCGAGTTGCGCCCGGGTGAGTATGTGATCGTCAGTGCCGGCGAGTTCGTGCCGGCCGACGGCGAGATCGTGCGTGGTCTGGCCACCATCAATGAGGCTGCTGTCACCGGCGAATCGGCACCGGTACTGCGCGAAGCCGACACCGACCGTTCCGGCGTGATCGGCGGCACCAAGGTGCTGTCCGACGAGATCGTGGTGCGGGTCAGTGCCGAGCCGGGCCATAGCGTCCTCGACCGCATGATCGCGCTGGTGGAAGGCGCAAACCGGCAGAAGACGCCCAACGGGATCGCGTTGACCTTGTTGCTGGCGGCGATGTCACTGACCTTCCTTGTGGTAGTGGCGACGTTGCCAGCGATTGCAGGCTTTGTCGGCGTCACCGTCGATCCGCTGCTGCTGATCGCCCTGCTGGTGTGCCTGATCCCGACCACCATCGGCGGCCTGCTGCCGGCCATCGGCATCGCCGGCATGAACCGTGCGTTGTCGGCCAATGTGCTGGCCAAATCCGGCAAGGCCGTGGAAGTAGCCGGCGACGTCGACGTGCTGTTGCTGGACAAGACCGGCACCATCACCTACGGCGACCGTCAGGCTACGCACTTCCATCCGCTGGCCGGTATTGATGCTGCACAGCTGCGTGAAGCATCGCTGCTGTCGTCGCTGGCCGACCCGACCCCGGAAGGCAAATCCATCGTGCGTCTGGCCCGCCAGCAGGCATGCACCACCGCCGAGCCGGAAAAAGCGGAGTACCTGTCCTTCACCGCACAAACCCGCATGTCCGGCGTCGACCTGGACAACGGCCGCAGCATCCGCAAGGGCGCTGCCGATGCCATCACCGCACATGTGTTGACGCTGGGCGGCAGCGTGCCGAACGAGCTGCAGGCACGGGTGGATCAGGTTGCCCGTGGCGGTGCCACGCCGCTGGTGGTCAGCGAAGGAAAGCATGTGCTTGGCGTGGTGGAGCTGGCCGACGTGGTCAAGCACGGCATGCGTGAGAAGTTCGCGCAGCTGCGGGCGATGGGTATCCGCACGGTGATGATCACCGGCGACAACCCGCTCACCGCCGCCGCCATCGCCGCCGAAGCCGGCGTTGATGACTACATCGCGCAGGCCCGGCCGGAAGACAAGCTGGCGCGCATCCGTGCCGAGCAGGCTGGTGGCCGGCTGGTGGCGATGGTCGGTGACGGCACCAACGATGCGCCAGCACTTGCCCAGGCCGATATTGGTCTGGCGATGAACTCGGGTACGCAGGCGGCCAAGGAAGCCGGCAACATGGTCGATCTGGATTCTGATCCGGCCAAACTGCTGGCGGTGGTGGAAGTGGGCAAGCAGCAGCTGATCACCCGCGGCGCGCTGACCACCTTCTCGCTGGCCAATGACGTCTCCAAGTACTTCGCGATCCTGCCGGCGCTGTTCGCCGCCAGCATCCCGTCGATGGCGGCATTGAACGTGATGCAGCTGTCGAGCCCGCGCAATGCGGTATTGGCGGCGTTGATCTTCAACGCACTGGTGATTCCGGCCCTGATTCCGCTGGCCCTGCGCGGCGTGCGCTTCCGTCCGGCCACCGCCACCGCGCTGCTGCGCCGGAACATGCTGGTGTACGGCCTGGGCGGCGTGCTGCTGCCGTTTGCGGCCATCAAGGCCATCGACCTCCTTCTTGTCCTGGTATTTGGCGCATGAACACCTCCAACACTTCCTCCCGTCGTTCCGGCAACCCGCTGTGGCGGCCGGCCATTGGGCTGTCCTTGTTCGGCCTGCTCGGCACCGGTCTGGTCTATGCCGTGCTGGCGACTGGCATCTCCGGCTCGCTGTTCCCGGCACAGGCCGATGGCAGCCTGATCCACGATGCCGACGGACAGGTGCGTGGCTCGCTGTATCTGGCGCAGCGGTTTGCTGGCGATGGCTATTTCCAGACCCGTCCTTCGGCGGCCAACTACGACCCGATGGCCGCGGCCGGCAGCAATATGGCGCGCAGCAATCCGGACCTAGTCAAGCGCGTCAGCGAAGCCACGGCTGCAGTTGCCGCACGCGAGAAGATCGATCCGGCCACGGTGCCGGCCGATCTGGTCACGCAGTCGGCCAGCGGCTTGGACCCGGAACTGTCACCGGCTGCGGTGCAAGTGCAGGTGGCACGCGTGGCTGCTGCACGTGGCTGGTCGGAAGCGCGCGTGCAGTCGCTGGTTGATGCGCAGTTGCAGGACCTCCAATGGGGCGTGTTCGGGCAGCCGCGTATCAATGTCATCGCTCTCAACCGGGCCTTGGATCAGGCCACGCATGCGCGGTGATGTCGGCCGCACCAGCAACAGCGCACAATCGCAGCCATGAACGACTCCCGTAGCCGCCAGGCCGATGCCTTGGCCGAGGCCCTGCAACGCGACGCCGGCGGCAAGCTGACCGTCTTCCTCGGTGCCGCACCGGGTGTAGGCAAAACCTTCAGCATGCTCACCCGCGCCCAGGAACAACTGCGCCGCGGGGTGGATGTGATGGCGGCCGTGGTTGAAACCCACGGCCGCAGCGATACTGCCGCCCTGCTCGACGGCCTGCCGCGCATTGCAATGTGCGCGGTGGAGTACCACGGCCATCAGCTGCAGGAGATGGATCTGGACGCGGTGCTGGCACGCAAGCCGGCGCTGGTACTGGTCGACGAGCTGGCCCATCGCAACGCCCCCGGCAGCCGTCACGAACGGCGCTGGCAGGACGTGATGGAACTGCTCGATGCCGGCATCGACGTGTGGACCACGATCAACATCCAGCATCTGGAAAGCCTCAACGATGTGGTGATGCGCATCACCGGTGTGCGCGTCAGCGAGACCGTGCCGGACGTGGTGTTCGACCGCCTGCACGACATCGTGCTGGTCGACCTGCCACCACGCGAGCTGATCGAACGCCTGCAGCAGGGCAAGGTCTACGTGCCGGAACAGGCCGCGCAGGCACTGCAGGCATTCTTTTCGCCGGCCAACCTCACCGCCCTGCGCGAACTGGCGATGCAGGAAGCCGCCGACCGCGTCGACAGCAGTCTGCGCGAAACCCGCGCCGCACGCGGCGAAGGCAATCTGCCGCTGCGGCGGCGTGTTGTCGTTGCCATCGACGGCGGCGGCCAGAGCGAATATCTGGTGCGGGTGGCACGGCGCATCGCCGAGCGCCGCGATGCACCGTGGACAGTGGTGACCGTGCAGCACCGCCGTCACGACGAGGCCACCCGCCGCGAGATCGACGATGCGTTCGCACTGGCGCGGCGCTTGGGCGGTGATGCCGAATTGCTGCATGGGCCGGGCATCGCCGATGCGCTGCTCGACTACGCCGCGCACAACGCGGTGTCGTCGCTGGTGCTGGGCCGTACCCGCGAGCGGCCGCTGGCGCGGCTGTTCAACCAGACCCTGACCCAGCAGCTGATCCAGCGCGGCGCGCACTACGAAATCACCATCATCAGTACCCCGCAGGCACGCGCCAACGCGCGTCGCTTCGGTCTGTCGCTTGCCCCGGACAGCTGGGGCAAGGATGCGATGACAGCAGTATTGGCCACCGCCGGCGCCTGCCTGGCCGCATGGCTGGGCGAACACTGGATCGGCCTGAGCGATCTGGCGATGGTGTTCATCGTCGCGGTGGTGCTGGTGGCCGCACGCACCCGCATGAGTGCAGCGGTGCTGGCAGCGACGCTGTGCTTCCTCGCCTACAACTTCTTCTTCATCGCACCGCGCTTCACCTTTGCGATCAGCGCGCGGCAAGGCGTGATCACCGTCTTCCTGTTCCTCGCCGCCGCACTGGTTGCCGGCCGCTTGGCATCGCGCCTGCGCATGCAGGTGGTGGCGCTGCGCGCGGCCAATCGCCATGCCAATGTGCGGCAGACGCTGGGGCGGCAGTTGGTTGGCGCCACTGACAATGCCCAGGTTGCGCATGCTGGCCGCGTGGCTCTGGAGCAGGCACTGGATGCGCCGGCGTGGGTACGGCTGGGTGAGGACACCAGCACCAGCGGCACAGCCGCGCCGGGCGACACCGATCTGGCTGCCGCCGATTGGGCGCTGCGGCATGGGCAACCTGCCGGCCGCTTCACCGATACGCTGGCCGGCGCCGGCTGGTGGTTCCTGCCGCTTCTTGACGGCGAAGCGCACGCAATCGGCGTAGCCGGCCTTCGCTTTGACCATCAGCATCCACGCCTGGCCCCGGAGCAGCGTCAGCTGGTAGAGGCGATGGCCGACGACATTGCCCAGGCCGCATTGCGCACGCGGCTGGTTGCCGATCTGGAAACCGCGCATCTGCACAACGAAACCGAGCGCCTGCGCTCTGCGCTGCTGTCTTCGGTATCACACGACCTGCGCTCGCCGCTGGCGGCAATGATCGGCTCGGCCGACAGCCTGTCCAGTTACGCCGATGCAATGGATGCCAGCGACCGCCGCGCCCTGCTCGACACCATCGTGGTCGAGGGCGAGCGACTGGACCGGTATATCCAGAACCTGTTGGACATGACCCGGCTCGGCCATGACGGGCTCAAACTCAACCGCGACTGGATCGGCGTGGACGAGCTGATCGGTTCAGCCGCACGGCGCCTGCAGCGCTACCAACCTGACGTACGCCTGCAGTTGGATATTCCAGCCGACTTGGCACCGATCTGGGTGCATCCGGCACTGGTCGAGCAGGCAGTGTTCAACGTGATGGAAAACGCCGCCAAGTTCTCGCCGCCCGGCGTGCCGGTGGAAGTGCGCGCACGCCAGCAGGCCAACGAGCTGCGCATCGAGGTGATCGACGCCGGCCCGGGCATTCCCGATGCCGAGCGCTCGCGCATCTTCGACATGTTCTACAGCGTGGAGCGCGGCGACCGCGGCCGCCAGGGCACCGGCCTCGGCCTGACCATCTGCCAGGGCATGATCGGCGCGCATGGTGGCAGTGTCGAAGCGCTGCCGGGACGCGACGGACGCGGTACCCTGATACGCATGACCCTGCCCCTGCTCCAGCCGTACCCAGAGAGCCCGCGCGATGATGGCTGAAGCGCCGGCCATTCCGCCGCCGCGCGTGCTGGTGGTCGATGACGAAGTGCAGATCCGGCGCTTTCTGGATATCTCATTGCGTGCGCAGGGCTATGCGGTGAGCCAGGCCGCCAACGGCGCCGAAGGCCTGCAGCGACTGGCCGAAGATGGCGCCGATCTGGTGGTGCTGGATATCGGCCTGCCCGACATGGAAGGCCACGACGTGCTGGCCGAGCTGCGGCAATGGAGCCAGGTGCCGGTGATCATGCTCAGCGTGCGTGCCGGTGAAGCCGAGAAAGTTCGCGCCTTGGACAACGGTGCCAATGACTACGTAACCAAGCCATTCGGCACCCAGGAATTGATGGCGCGGGTGCGGGCCCTGTTGCGCAGTCGCAGCACCGACAGCGAAGGCCAGGTGCCGGTGTTCGATGACGGCCGCCTGCATATCGACCTGTCACGCCGCGATGTACGCGTGGACGGCGAAGCGATTGCACTGACCCGCAAAGAGTACGCGCTGCTGGCGTTGTTGCTGCGCAATGCCGGGCGGGTGGTGACACAACCGCAGATCCTGCAGGAAATCTGGGGGCCAACGCATCGGCACGACACCCACTACCTGCGCATCCTGGTGGGGCGGCTGCGGCACAAGCTGGGCGATTCGGCGCTGGAATCGCGGTATCTATTTACCGAACCCGGTGTTGGTTTGCGGTTTGGTGGGGCGTGAGTTGATGCGACGCTATTGTGGTTGGGTTTGTGGGGGCGGCGTAAAACCCGCAACGAAAAAAAAAAAACACCCCGATTGTAACAAAAATTAACGGGGTTTTAAACTGGAGCCGCACTATCATA
>NZ_JBRREG010000141.1:0-8751 GCF_056760155.1 Stenotrophomonas sp. STEN022 | reverse complement strand
CCGCGCGCCCGGGGCGGGGCGGCCCCCGGCCGGCGGCTGCCCCCCGCCTGCGCGGCGGCCCGCCCACCCTCCCCCCCCCCCCCCGCCCCCCCCCCCCCACTACATGACCAGCCCAACCGGGAAACGCCCAAAACCCGGTCCAGTGCCAATAGGCCCGGTTGCTATTGTGCGTAAGGAACGACAAAGTTCGCCCTTCGCTGGTGTAAGGTCCCCACCCCTATGATTCAACTTGACGCCGTACAGACGGTCGCCTTCGCGGGCTTGACCCTGTTCGCCGGCTACGCATTGTGCCGTGCCATCCCGTTCTTCCGCCGCTACAACCTGCCTGAACCGGTGGTTGGCGGCCTGCTGGTGGCATTGGCCGTATGGTGGGCACATGGTCAGCAGACCACCCTGTTCACACTCGACACCACCCTCAAGACACCGCTGATGGTGGCGTTCTTCACCACCCTGGGCATCAACGCCAGCCTGCGACTGCTGCGGGTCAGCGGCAAGCAGGTGATGTTGTTCCTGCTGATCGGCAGCATCTTCGCGGTGCTGCAGAACCTGATCGGCATCAGTGTGGCCAAGATGTTCGGCCTGAACCCGATGTTCGGCGTGCTGGCTGGTTCGGCCACGCTGACCGGCGGCCCCGCCACCGGCCTGGCCTTTGCCGGGCATTTCGAGCAGGCAGGGCTGGTCGGCGCGGAAAGCCTGGCGGTGACAGCGGCAATGGCCGGCATCATCTGCGGCGGCCTGGTTGGCGGCCCGGTGATCACCGTGCTGATGCAGCGCTTCAAGGTGCAGCATCCCAGCCAGAAGGCCACCGGCGCGCAGCTCGGTGAAGACGAAGCCGTCACCGTGCGCTACCCCAGCGAGTCGGCCCGCGAGTTCGACGCGCTCAAGAGCATCGTCGTACTGCTGATGGCGATGTGGCTGGGCGTGTGGGTGGGCAAGGGTTTCGAAGGCATCGGCCTGACCCTGCCAACCTATATCGGCGCGATGCTGGTCGGCGCGGTGATCCGCAACATCGACGACTACACCGGCTGGATCAAGCTGTCGGTGCCGACCACCGACCTCATCGGCAACATCAGCCTGGCCTTGTTCCTGGCCATCGCGTTGATGGATCTGAAGCTTTGGGAACTGGCCGGCATGGGCTTGCCGCTGCTGGTCAACCTGATCATCCAGGTCTCGGTGGTGGCGCTGTTCGCGGTACCGATCTACTGGTTGATGGGCCGCGATTACGACGCTGCGGTAATGGGCGGTGGCTTCATCGGCTTCATGCTCGGCACCACCGCCAACGCGATGGCGGTGATGCGCCGGCTGGCCCAGCGCTACGGGCCGGCGCCGCGCGCCTTCCTGGTCGCACCGTTGGTGGGCGCGTTCTTCATCGACTTCATCAATGCGCTGATCATCACCGGCTTCCTCAACTTCTGGCCGCACTAATCCGCCGGTTCTGTGCGCCATACCCGTGCCTTGTGCCCGGGTTGGCGCGACAATGGGGCCCTACTCGCTCTGTAGCACCGCTCCGCTGATGACATCCAACGCAGTGCCCGCCCCTTCTTCCCGCCATGACCTGATCGTCATCGGCGCTGGCGTGGTGGGCCTGGCCACCGCCTATGCCGCGGCAAAGCGCGGTTGTTCGGTGCTGCTGCTGGATCGCAATGCCGGCCCGGCACTGGGTACTTCGTTCGCCAACGGCGCACAGCTCAGCTACGCCTATACCGACGCGATGGCCGGCCCGGCAACCTGGGCACAGCTGCCCGAGATGGCATTCGGCCGCAACGGGCCTTTCCGCACACGGTGGTCGGCTGATCCGGATTTCCTGCGTTGGGGTCTGGCCTTCCTGCGCCAGGCCAACACGGCAGGCCTGCAGCGCAATACCCTGGCCACGCTGGAACTGGCACTGGAATCGCGCCAGGCCATGCAGGCTCTGCTGCAGCAGCACCCCATCGATTTCGACCACGAGGTCTCCGGCAAGCTGCACCTGTACCCATCCGCCGAGGGCGTGCAGGGAGCGGCGGCGATGATCGCGCTCAAGCGCGGTCATGGCGTGCAACAACGACTGGTCAACGCAACAGAAGCAACCGCCATCGAACCTGCACTGAGTGGCGCGCCGTGGCTGGCCGGCGGCGTCTACTCGCCGGAGGAAGAAGCCGGCGACCCCTACCGTTTCAGCCAAGGCCTGCTGCAGGTACTGCAGCAGCACTACGGCGTGCAGGCACTGTTCGGCTTCGATACGCAGTCACTGCGTCGCGCGGATGAACACTGGCAGCTGCAGGCCCGCGATGGCCGCACGCTGCAGGCAGCACGCGTACTGGTCTGCGCTGGCATCGACAGCCCTGCCCTGCTCAAGCCTTTGCGCCTGCGCATGCCGGTGATGGCGATCAAGGGTTACTCGTTCACCGCACCGCTGGGCGCCAATGCCCCCAAGGTCAGCATCACCGACACCAAGCGCAAGCTGGTGTTCTGCCGCCTGGGCGAACGTATCCGCGTCGCCGGCCTGGCTGACCTCAACGATTGGAATCCCGCGCCAGAACCGGCACGGCTGGCAACACTGATCGCGCAGGCACGCGCGTCATTGCCCGAGGCCGCCGACTACGAGCGCATCGAAAGCAACTGGGCCGGCCTGCGCCCGGTCACGCCGTGGACCTCACCGATCATCAGGAACCTCGGCGATGGTCTGGCCTGCAACATCGGCCACGGCATGCTCGGCTGGACGCTGGCGATGGGCAGTGGCGAACGCGCGGTACAGCAGTTGCTGGGCACGCCCTGAGCCCACTCAGGTTTCGCTGATCTGGTCCATGCGGATGCGGTTGGCGAACAGCGAGAACGCCAGTGCGCCAGCAAGGCCATTGGCGCGGTTGATCCACTGCGGCAACCAACGCGGCGGCGCCAAAACCCCCGTTTCAAACAACGGCGTCAGCGCCTGTGCATCTTCCAGCGTCATCTTGCCGGCGAACAGCCAGCGGCAGGTCTGCAGCTTTTCATCGCGCAGCATCTGCCGGAAGAAAGTGTGCACCGAGACCAGGCCACGCAGGTAGACGGTGTCCTTGGTGAAGGCAGCGCCGCCGCTGGTGGGAACGCCACGGAACACACGTTGCGCCGAGGAAAAACTTTCCTCGGCAGTCTGCCCTGCGGCACGGAAATAATTGAACACATCGATGAAGTCGGCGCCATCGCGCGCCATCGCAATCGCCTCGATGCGCAGGCTGATGCGCTTGAGCCGCTGGATGTCGATACTGCCGGTGATCTGCTCGGCAAACGTCGCCAGACCTTCCTGGGTTGCGGTGATGCGCGGCGAGGACAGCGCCAGGCTGGGCAGCACCACCTGATCGCGCCCGTTGAGTGCGGTCAGCGAATGCACCAGCGCCTCGTGGTGGTAGAGCTGCGCACGGTCATAGGCACTGAAGGTGGCGCGGGTGCGCAGGCGGATGCGGGTCGCCCCCGCGGCAGCCTTGGCGATCAGTTCCGGGTCCAGCTCCACGCTGATCATGCGCCCGGCGAAGAACTCATCCAGGTCGCTCTGCAGCATCAGTTGCAAGGCCGTCGCCGATACCGGCACCTGTTCTTCCGGCGCCAGCAACTCGTGGTCCAGTTCCTGTGCAATCTGGATGAAGTGCCGTGCCGCATCGCGGGTGGTCGGGCCATTGCCCGGCATCGGCTGCTCGGGCACGCCGAACAGCTGGGTGGAGTAGTCATCCACCGCGCGCGTGCCCAAGCCTTCCAGCAGACTGGCGGCCAGATCCCAACTGCGCGCAGAATCCTGGATGTAACTGCCCAGTGGATGGCTCGCGTCCACCTCGTCCATTACCGCCGCCAGTTCGCGCCGCGTTTCCCTGAAGTCGAGTTTGGGGTAGTCCACCTGCGGCAGCTGCGGATTGCCGCGCGCCACGCTCTCCAGAAACGGCGCCTGCGTATCTGCCGGCCAGCTGGTCAGGCTCAGCAGACGGATGCCTTTCACCGCCGCTACCATCCGCGCATCCAGCGCAGCGTGATGGCTGATGGCTGGATCGTTGTGGGTATCAACTGTGGTCATGCCTGCCTCGATCAAATCAGGTAATAACGCGCAGCAATCGCTCTTGTAGGAGCGTCGCCAGGTGGCCTCGGGCCATAAGCCGCGAAGCCACAACCGCATCAACGCGCGAACAGCTTACCCCTCCCCAACCCGTCCGGCCCGAAGGCATAGCCTTCGGTCGTTCATCAGGCCGCGCGCCAGTGGCGCGCAAGCGGGCCTTCTCCCCCCCCTTCCCGACGCGAAAGGGAGGGAGCAAAAGCAGACAAACGCCGGCTTCAGCGCCGTTTGCCCTTGTTGATCGGCCGCCACTGCGCACCGCGCCCGCTATGTTTGCGTTCGGTCGCCTGCTCGGCCTGACGCTGGGCAAGTTTGGCTGCGGCCTGCGCCACTTCCTCGCGCAGCTTGAGGTAACTCTCCAGCCGGCTTTCGTCGATGTCACCGCGCTCGATGGCCTCCTGCACCGCGCAACCCGGTTCGCTGTGGTGCGAGCAATCGCGGAACTTGCATTGCGTGGTCAGCTCTTCGATGTCGGCGAAGCCACCTTCAGCCAGGGTTTCCTCGCCGGTCGGCTTGAGCTCGCGCATGCCGGGCGTATCGATCAGGCAGGCGCCATACGGCAGCGGCATCAGCGCGCGATGGGTGGTGGTGTGGCGGCCGCGCGAATCATTGCTCCGCACTTCGTTGGTCTTCATCCGGTCCTCGCCCAACAGCGTGTTGGTCAAGGTGGATTTGCCAGCACCAGAGGAACCCACCAGCACCACGGTATTGCCCGGGCCCAACCACGGCAGCAGGGCGGAGACGCTTTCCGGGTCCTTGCCGTTGATCGCCAGCAGCGGAATCTGCTGCGCGGCCAGGTCTTCCAGCACCGCCAACGCGTCTTCGCTGTACTCGGTCTGGTCGGCCTTGGTCAGCACCACCACCGGTGACGCACCACCGCCGCCAACCAGCAGCAGGTAGCGCTCGATGCGGCGCGGGTTGAAGTCAGCGTCCAAGCCACAGACGATGAACACCGTATCGATGTTGGCCGCTATCACCTGCTGGTGATAGTGCTCACCGGCGGCACCACGCTTGATCGAGGTATGCCGTGGCAGCAGCGCAACGATGCGCTTGCCGTCCAGCAACACCCAATCACCTACCGCCGCGCGCTCATGGCTGGGGAAACGCGGGCGCTGCCATTCCGGCGGTGACTCGGTCTTGAGGCTGTTATCGGGCGCATCGGCGACCACGTAACCGGAACGGTGCTGTTCGATCACGCGCCCCGGGCGAGCCTGCGGGTGGGCGGCAAAAGCTTCCTGCCATTGCGGGTCCTCGGGAGCACCGGGCCAGGGCCAGCCGATATGGCGCAGTGAATCGAAGTCGATGGAATCAGTCATTGGGGGATTCTACCGGGGCGGGGCTTGGCGCCGGGAATCTGGCTTGGTCAGGGTCAGCACCAAGGCAGATCAAGAGCCCCCCTCCCCGGCCCTCCCCTTGCCTGCGGCAAAGGGAGGGAGACAAGCGCGCGTAGCGCAGGGGAGGGTTGGGGAGGGGTGCCTTCGCCTTGCTTTTACCTGTAACCAATCACCTTTCCCGAATCCCCATTCCCGGCGCCAAAGCCCCGCCCCGCAGCGCAACAATTCGGCTACCATGCAGAATCCATGCCCTTGATGGCCCTGAGAAAATGTCAAGCCCTGTCAAACCGCTAGCTACCCGTGAACGCCTGTCCGAAGTCCGCTACGAAATTCGTGGTGAACTGGCCCGACGAGCGCGGGAGTTGGAGGCCCAGGGCCGCAAGCTCATCAAGCTCAATATCGGCAATCCCGGTGCATTCGGATTCCGTGCGCCTGCACACCTGCAGCACGCCATCGCCGATGACATGGGCCGTACGGACCCCTACACCCATCAGCAGGGTCTGCCAGTCGCTCGTGAAGCCATCGCCGCCGCCTACGCCCGCCGTGGTGCGCCCGATGCTGTTGCTGACCGTGTATTCCTGGGCAATGGCGTGTCCGAGCTGATCGACCTGTCGCTGCGCGCCCTGCTCAACCCCGGCGACGAAGTGCTGGTGCCCTCGCCGGATTACCCGCTGTGGTCGGCGGCCACCATCCTCAACGACGGTCGACCGGTGTATTACCGCTGCCGTCCGGAGAACGGCTTCCTGCCCGATCCGGTGGAGATGGAAGCGCTGGTGTCCTCGCGCACCCGCGCCATCGTATTGATCAACCCGAACAACCCGGCCGGCGCCAGCTACCCGCGCGAGCTGCTGGAGAAAATCGTCGCCATCGCCCGCAAGCACAACCTGTTGCTGCTGGTGGACGAAATCTACGACCAGATCCTGTACGACGGCGCCCAGTTCCAGCCAGTCGCGCCACTGGCCGGTGATCACCCCTGCCTGACCTTCAGCGGCCTGAGCAAGGTGCACCGCGCCTGCGGTTGGCGCGTGGGCTGGATGCTGCTGTCCGGTGCCGGCGAGCAGTTGGGCGAATTCCGCGCCGCACTCGACCTGCTCAGCGCGCTGCGGCTGTGTGCCAACGTGCCCGGCCAGTACGCGATCGAAGCCGCGGTCAACGGCCCGGACACCATTTCCGAACTGTGCAGCCCCGGCGGCCGCCTGTACGAAACCCGCCGCGCGGTGATCGAGGCCTGTGAGGCCAGCGAACACCTGTCGCTGGTGGTGCCGTCTGGCGCACTGTATGCCTTCCCGGCAGTGATCGGCCCGGCCGCACAGGGCTTCGACGACCACGACTTCGCCCTGCAGCTGATGGAAGAAGAAGGCGTGCTGGTGGTGCCGGGTTCCAGCTTCAACGTGCCCTACCGCAACCACTTCCGCGTCACCCTGCTGCCCGAGGCCAGCGTGATGCGCGAGGTTTTCGGCCGCATCGACAAGCTGCTCAGCCGTCGCGCCGAGGCGGTCACCAAGGTCGTGCAGCTCAAGCCGCGCAGTGCGGTGGGTTGATTGGCCTTGATCAGCGAGACCGCAGCCACTTCCACTTCTTACCTGGCGCTGGGCGACTCCTACACCATCGGTGAAGGCGTGCCGCAGGCCGGTACCTGGCCGTTCCAGCTGGCCGCCGCGCTGCGCGCGCAGGGCATCGAGCTGGACGACCCGCAGGTCATCGCCACCACCGGCTGGACCACCGACGAACTGGCGGCCGCCATCGATGCCGAGGCCCCGCAAGGGCCGTATGCACTGGTGAGCCTGCTGATCGGGGTCAACAACCAGTACCGCGGACGGCCGCTGGCCGAGTACCGGCAGCAGTTCGAACAACTGCTGCAGCGCGCGATCGCCCTGGCCGGTGAAGACCCGCGGCGGGTGCTGGTCCTGTCCACCCCGGACTGGGGCTTCACCCCCTACGCGCAGCAGAACGGACGCGATGCAGCCCAGGTCGCCCGCGAGATCGATGATTTCAACGCCGCCGCGCACGCCTGCTGCGGCGATTACGGCGTGGCCTTCGTCGATATCACCCCAACCAGCCGCGACGGCGGTGAAACGGTGGAAATGCTGGCCGACGATGGCCTGCATCCTTCGGCTGCCATGTACGGGCGCTGGGCGCAGCTGGCGCTGCCGGTCGCTGTCGAACTGCTCAAGCCAGCATCGGCCGCTTGAACCGTCCGCAAGCCACCCCGGCGATGGCCGGCGAGCGCGCGCGCGCGATTGCCCAGGCCTTCGCGCCACAGCGGTTCTGGGGCCATCGCGGCGACTACTACTACGCCCTGCTGAAGTTGCGCAGTGACCCACTTTATCCCGGCGTGCTCGACGCGCTGCGCGGCAGCAGCGCGCCACTGCTCGACATGGGCTGCGGGCTGGGCCTGCTGGCACATGCGCTACGTCAGGACGGGCAGCATATGGCCTATCTGGGCGTGGACAGCGACACCTCCAAGATCCAGCGCGCCACCACCGCAGGCGGCCGGAGCAATCTGAACGACGCCAGCTTCGCCCCGATTGATCTGCTGGCAGCGCTACCGACCCATCAGGGCAGCGTCGCCATTCTCGACGTTCTGCAATACCTGCCTGCCGCCGCCCAGCCCGGGCTGCTGCAGCGTGCGGCGGCGATGTTGAGCGGGGATGCGCGGCTGGTGATCCGCATGACCGTGGCTGACGGCAGCCGCCGCAGCGGCGTCTCACGGGTAGCCGACCGCGCCGCCAACCTGATTGGCTGGATGCGCTCGCGCCCGCGCGACTACCTGGATGTGGACGCTGTACGTGCTCATTTGCAGCAGGCCGGGCTGACCGTCAACCTCACCCCGCTGTACGGCAACACCCCATTCAACAACTGGCTGCTGGTCGCCCGACGCGGTTGAACCACCGTCAAGCCGTTTGCACCGATAATGGTGCCATTCCCTGCCGGCCCAACCGGGCTGGCGCAGCAACGAGATTCCCGTGAAGAAGACCTATAGCCTCGCCATCGAAGGCAAGCACCCCGACCGCCTGCTGGAAGCCAGCAAGCACGACATCCGCAAATACACCAAGCGTGAGCGCGGCAAGGCGTTGCCGGCTGGCGCCGATTCCTGGGGTTTCGACAGCAAGCTCGGCGTGGACGAAGCCTCGGCCAAGCCGGTGGGCTACGACGAGCTGTTCCGCGCAATCGACGCGCTGGTAGCCGCCGGCAACACCCAGTTCTACGTCGAAGTGGTGAGCAAGACCGCCAAGCGCAGCCCGCGCCCGGTAGCCGACGCAGCCCCGGCGGCAGAGACCGATTTCGAAGATTGATCGCCAAAGCCCCTTTGCCACAGGCAACAGGGGCTTGCGGTAGTGCCGAGCCATGCTCGGCAGGGGC
>NZ_JBRREG010000140.1:0-8901 GCF_056760155.1 Stenotrophomonas sp. STEN022 | reverse complement strand
GCGCGGCCCCCGCCCCCCCCTCCCCGCCCCCCCGCCGCCGCCCCCCCCCCCCCCCCCCCCCCCCCCCACCGCCCCGGGGCGCGCCGCCCCCCCCCCCCCCCCCCCCCCCCCCCCCCCACTACACAAAGCCCGCAAACAAAACCGCCGCCTTGCGGCGGCGGTGGAATTATTTGACTACCCGCAGGAACGGGCGCTTTGCAGCTGGCTGCGGACGCTCAGGCGGATCGGTCGGCGGCGTATCGTCGTCATCCGGGGTGGTCTCGGTGCCCGGAATGTCATCCGGCAATGCCATACCCTGCCCGGTCTCACGCGCATAGACAGCCAGGATGGCCGAGATCGGCACGTATACCGGGAAACTGGTTCCGGAGAAGCGCGCAGTGAAGCTCACCGCGTCATTGTCGATATGCAGGCCAACAACGGCGCGCTCGGCGATATTGAGCACAACCCGCTCTTCCTTGATCGCACTGCTCGGCACCTGCACGCCGGGAACCCCGGCATCGACCATCACGTGCGGCGTCATGCCGTTGTCGTTGATCCACTCGACCAATGCCCGCAACAGATACGGGCGATGGCTGCTCATCCGGAAAGTTTCTTCAGTCATTGCACAAGTGTACGCGGCATTGAAGCGCGATCACCGCCTATCGGCGGTGATCGATAAGTTCGTATACAGCCGGCGACTGCTCAGCCCGGCAGTTCGCGCAGCTTCTTTTCCTGATCAGTCAGGCTGCGGACGAAGGCCGGATGGCGGAAGAAGCGGTTGCCATAATCCTCGATCGCCTTGCCGTCCTTGGGCAACGCCACACCAAGCGACTCCAGCCGCCAGATGATCGGCGCAATCGCGCAGTCAGCCAGGCTCATTTCCGGATTGAGGAAGAATTTGGACGCCTTGAACAGCGGCACCGACTGCGCGACCAGTTCCTTCAAGCGCTTGCGGCCCGCCTCAGCCTGGGTCTTGTTGCCCATCTGAATGGCCTGCACCTGCGGCACCCAGTCATGTTCGATGCGCAGCATCGCCAGCCGCAACCGTGCCCGCGACAAGGGGTCGACCGGCATCAACGGCGGGTGCGGATAGCGTTCGTCCAGATACTCACTCACCACCGAGGCCGCATATAGCACCAGCTCGCGCTCAACCAGGGTCGGAACGGAGTGATACGGATTCAGATCGATCAGATCTTCCGGTGGGTTCTGCGCATCGACCGGCACCAGATCGTAAGTCACGCCCTTGGCCGCCAGCACCAACCGCACGCGATGACACAGGGCATCGTCATTTGCAGAGAACAAGGTCAGGGTATTACGCATACGCACACTCGCCGCCATCAAAGGCTCTCCATCGGTTGGATTCCGCCAACCTTACGGCCCCGCCAGCACATTGCCGACGGTGACCACGGTTACCCGAGTGTGCCAAGCCACAGGCGCAGTTGCCAAGGCCCCCCTGCGCACAGCCCCCGGCTCGCACCCAGCTCAATGCACGTCTTTCCAGTACTCGGTCTTGACCAGATAGGCCAGGAAGGTGAGCAGGGCCAGGAACAACACGACCCATACGCCCAGGCTCTGCCGCTTCAACGCAGCAGGCTCACCTGCGTACTCCAGGAAATTGGTGATGTCTCGGACTGTCTGGTCATAGCCGCGCGGATCGACCTTGCCCGGCGAAGCAAGCTTGAAGCCCACTACCGGCGGGTCGATGCCCTCCTGCTCGGCCTTGCCGTGAATGGCGTGCTGCATGCCCTGCAGCTCCCATAGCGGGTTCGGCATCGAGGCGTTCGGGAACACGCTGTTGTTCCAGCCCAGCGGCCGCGACTCGTCCACATAGAACGATTTCAGGTAGCTGTAGATCCAGTCACTGCCGCGCACCCGCGAAATCAGGCTCAGGTCCGGCGGCATCTTGCCGAACCATTTGGTCGCCTCGTCATGCGGCATCGCCACCTGGATCTGCTCGCCATAGGCGGCACCGGTGAAGTTGAGGTTGTCCATCACCTGTTGTTCGGTCAGGCCGAGATCCTCACCCATGCGCGAATAACGCAGGTACTTCAGTGAGTGGCAGCCCGAGCAGTAGCTCATGTAAGCCTGCGCGCCGCGCTGCAACGAGGCCTGGTCCCCCAGATCATTGCCCGCCTGCATCAACTTGCCACCGCCGGCGGCAAACGCCGGGACACACAGCAGCATCGCGGCAGCCATCGCCAACCGCACAATCCACTTGTCAGTCATGCGTCGTCACCCGGTCCGGAACCTGCTTGGTGCTGTCGATCTTCGTCCAAAGCGGCATGGTGATGAAGAAGGCGAAGTACAGGAAAGTCAGCACACGGCCCACCCAGGTCTCCCAGATCGCCGTGCCCGGGCCGGAGCCAATCACGCCCAGCCACACGAAGCACACCACCAGGATGCCCAGCATCACCTTCGAGATCGGGCCACGGTAACGGACCGACTTGACCTTGGCCTTGTCCAGCCACGGCACCAGGAACAGGATGGCGATGGCCGAGAACATCACCATCACGCCGCCGAGTTTGTTCGGCACCACCCGCAACATCGCGTAGTACGGCGTGTAGTACCAGACCGGCTTGATGTGTTCCGGCGTCACCAGCCGGTTGGCCTCGGTGAAATTGTCATGCTCGAGGAACAGACCGCCGAACACCGGAGCAAAGAAGATGATGAAAGCGGCCAACGTGAGCAGGAAGCCGACACCGACCAGATCCTTCACCGTGTAATACGGATGGAACGGGATGCCATCGGCTGGCGCGGTCGCTGACCAGCGGTTGCCCTTCGGCCCCTTCTTGATTTCTACGCCGTCAGGATTGTTGGAACCTACCTCGTGCAGCGCGCCCAGGTGCAGTACCACCAGCAACAGCAGCACCAGCGGCATCGCGATCACGTGCAGGGCGAAGAAGCGGTTGAGCGTTGCGTCGCCGGGCAGGTAGTCACCCATGATCCACTCGGTCAGGCCATTGCCGATCACCGGGATGGCACCGAACAGCGAGATGATGACCTTGGCACCCCAGAACGACATCTGGCCCCAGGGCAGCACGTAGCCCATGAAGGCTTCGGCCATCAGCACCAGGTAGATCAGCATGCCCAGTATCCACACCAGCTCACGCGGTTTCTTGTAACTGCCGTACATCAAGCCGCGGAACATGTGCAGGTAAACCACGATGAAGAACAGCGAGGCACCGGTGCTGTGCATGTAGCGGATCAGCCAGCCCCACTCCACGTCGCGCATGATGTACTCGACCGAGGCGAACGCCTCCGCCGCGCTGGGCTTGAAGTGCATCGTCAGGAAGATGCCGGTGACGATCTGGTTGACCAGGATCACCATCGCCAACGAGCCGAAGTAGTACCAGAAGTTGAAGTTCTTCGGCGCGTAGTACTCGCTGACATGCTTGCGGTACACCGGCATCAGGCCAGGCGCACGCTCATTGACCCAATCGGCCACGCCACTGACGGTGCGGGTAAGAATATTGTCGGCCATGATCAGGCTGCCCCCTGCGGATCAACGCCAATGACAAGGGTGTTGTCATCCACATAGTGGTGCGGCGGCACCAGCAGGTTGATCGGCGCCGGCACGTCCTGGAACACACGCCCGGACATGTCGAAACGCGACTTGTGGCAGGGGCAGAAATAACCCCCCTTCCACTGTGCGTCGTAGGGCTCGGGGCGGATCTCGGCAACCATCTCCGGCGAACAGCCCAGATGGGTACACAGACCTACCAGCACGGATATATCCGGCTTGATCGAGCGAAACTCGGGATTGCCCTTGAGCACGTAGTCCGGCTGCTGGTCCTTGTTGCCGGACTCCGGGTCCTTGAGCCGCGCGTCCAAGGTAGGTAATGCCTGCAGGATGGCCTTGGAGCGTTTGACGATCCAGATCGGCTGGCCGCGCCATTCCAGGATCAGCCGCTGGCCTTCCTGCAACGCGCTGATATCGGCAGTCACCGGGGCACCGGCCAACTTGGCACGGGCGCTGGGATTCCACGACTTGATGAAAGGAACTGCGGCGAAACCAACACCGACTGCCCCGACCACAGCTGTGGTCGCTGTCAAAAACCGCCGACGTCCGGTGTTGACTGGATCGTTTACCCCATCGTTTGCCATCCGGCACTCCGATAATGATTAGGTAGCTATAGGCTGCCAGCGGTCTGGTGGGGGCCATCCCGCTCTGAATCGAATCGTTCCGGAGTGTAGCGGAACGCTTAACGCTGACACAACGCGATCAAACACCAGTCCGCGAAATTTGTCACGGCCCGCTGCAACAGAATCAATCGGGGACGGTCTACTGGCGCGTAGCCAGCTCGCCACGGTAGCGGTCGGCCAATTGTGCAACGCGCTGCACGTAGTACTGGGTCTCCTTGTAGGGAGGCACACCACCATGACGATCCACCGCACCTTCGCCGGCGTTGTAACCCGCCGCGGCCAAGGTCAGGTTGCCGTTGAAGCGACGCAGCAACCACGACAGGTACTGCACGCCACCACGGATGTTCTGGCCGGCGTCGTAGGAATCGGACACGCCGAAACGACGCGCCGTAGGTGGCATCAACTGCATCAGACCCTGTGCCCCGGCGCGACTGAGCGCGGTCGGGTTGAACGCCGATTCGGCGTGGATGATGGCCCGCACCACTGCCTCCTCGACACCGAACTCGCGTGCGGCCGAGGCGATCTCGGTGCTGTAGGCCTGGGTGTTCAGGCGTACCGAGCCGAAGTTGACCCGGGAGTTCACACCACAGGCAAAGCAACGCTCGATATAACTGTATTGAATGGTGCGCACCGCGCCGATGTTGGCCACCTGCGCCGGCCGGCTGCTGGTGTAGTGGCGCACCCCATCCTTCATATATGAGTAAACCTGCCCACTGACTACCCGCTGTGCCCGTCCCGCAGCAGGCGCCGGGGTCGGCGGCACTGCGGTGGGGGCGGTCTGTGCAGCCACTGCCGTCGAACTGTCATTGGCTTGGCTCGCGGTGGCTGCAGCAGCTACCGGGGTGGCGACGGGCGCCGGGGTCGGCGGCACATAACGCGGCACATCGCGCGTCGGCCGATAACTGCTGACCACGCTGCAACTCGCGCCACTGACGCGTTTGCTGACGTAATTGGGCACCCCATCGCTGCCGACGCACTTGTACAGCGTGCCGGCACTGGCCGGCGAGGCGACCAATGCTGCTGCGAGAATGCCGGTGATCCCCAAAATCCCCTTCATGGGCGGGAGTCTCCCAGCTTCGCCGGGGCTTGCCAAGTATTTGACGCAGCGGCTTTCGTGCTCGGGCCCGCGGACCGATACAATAGGCGGCTACGAATGCAGCCCCAGCGGCTGCGTGCCCGCCCACCCGTCTGGAATAAGCGCCATGCCCGGGACGCCAGCAACTCCCCTGCCGATCACGGCCGGCTCCGCCGTGCCTACTGTTGAAATGACCACACCTGAATTGATTCCCCTGCCTGGCCAGCGGCCGACGGTTGCCGGCGGCGCGCGCGGCAAGCTCTACATCAAGACCCACGGTTGCCAGATGAACGAGTACGACTCGACCAAGATGGCCGACGTACTCGCCGCCGCCGAGGGCCTGGAGCTCACCGACAACCCCGAAGAAGCCGACGTGGTGCTGGTCAACACCTGCTCCATCCGCGAAAAGGCACAGGAAAAGGTGTTCAGCCAGCTCGGCCGCTGGAAGGCGCTCAAGGCCAATGGCCGCGACGTCATCATCGGCGTCGGCGGCTGCGTGGCCTCGCAGGAAGGCGAAGCCATCGTCAAGCGCGCGCCCTACGTGGACCTGGTGTTCGGCCCGCAGACCCTGCACCGCCTGCCGGAGCTGATCCGCGCCCGCCGCGAGCAAAACAAGCCGCAGGTGGACATCAGCTTCCCCGAGATCGAGAAGTTCGACCGCATGCCCGAGCCGCGCGCCGAGGGCCCGTCGGCCTTCGTCTCGATCATGGAAGGCTGCTCGAAGTACTGCTCGTTCTGCGTGGTGCCGTATACCCGTGGTACCGAGGTCAGCCGCCCGTTCGAGGACGTGCTGGTGGAATGCGCACAGCTGGCCGAACAGGGCGTGCGTGAGATCAACCTGCTCGGCCAGAACGTCAACGCCTACCGTGGCCCATACGGCGACGGCGAGATTGCCGACCTCGGCCTGCTGATCCGCACCCTTGCCGAAATCGACGGCATTGGCCGCATCCGTTTCACCACCTCGCACCCGCTGGAGTTCAGTGATTCGCTGGTGGACGCCTACCGCGACGTGCCGAAACTGGCCAACTACCTGCACCTGCCGGTACAAGCCGGCAGCGACCGCGTGCTCAGCGCGATGAAGCGCGGCTACACCGCATTGGAGTTCAAGGCAAAGATCCGCAAGCTGCGCGCGGTCCGCCCGGACATCTCGATCAGCTCGGACTTCATCGTTGGCTTCCCCGGCGAAACCGATGCCGATTTCGAGAAGACCATGAAGCTGATCGAGGACGTGGGCTTCGACCAGAGCTTCTCCTTCATCTATTCGCGCCGCCCCGGCACCCCGGCTGCCGACCTGGAAGACACCACCAGCGATGCCGACAAGCACGCCCGGCTGTCGCGGCTGCAGGCACATATCAATGAGCATGCCGCCGGCATCTCCGCGCGCATGGTCGGCACGGTGCAGAACGTGCTGGTCGAAGGCCCGTCGCGCAAGGACCCGAATGAGCTGACCGGCAAGACCGAGAACATGCGTTCGGTGAACTTCCCGGCCAGTTCGCGGCTGATCGGGCAGTTTGTCGATGTGTTGATCACCGAGGCCTTCAGCAATTCGCTGCGTGGGCGGGTGGTTACGCAGGATTGAGGCCAGGGCAGCGGCTGCTGTTGCTGTGCTTTCTTACGGAAGGTGGGCTGCGCGGGTTAGAGGCGGGGTCCACTAGTCCAAAGCAGGAGCGCCCCCCGCCCCCCCCGCTCAGCGCCCCGGCGCTGGCGCAAGGGCGTTCGATGGGCAACGAACCAGTGGTTCGCAAGCTGCCCCTCTCACCCCGCCAGCGGGAGAGGGGGAAAGCCTTTGCTGCTCGCTATGGCTCAGGAAAACCGTCGCTGCTCGTTTTCGCTTCTTACCGCTCGCCTTTGCCCCAGCCCTGCGGTCATTTATTCGCCACACCGACCCAGAGCCCGTCGTTATTGGGCTGCGCGCGGTTATCCACATGTTCATCCCGAATCGATCCACAAAAATTGTGGACAACTTGCTACCCCTAAACCGTCAAATGTGGCGGTTTTTTAACCACCCCGCCAAGAGGCTTATGCCGCAAGGGCTGGACAGGGATATCCACAGCTTGGCCCACGCCACATCCACATCGGCTGTGGAGAACCCGGACCACTATCTGCCCCGCTGGTGGTCCGTCAGCCGCAGGGGTACCCTTCCAAGGTCCAAGGCACGGCTTCGCCGGCCAGCAACTGTCAGTGAAAATGACCACCACCACGCATCGCGACTTCACTCTCGACCCGATTGATAACGAACGGCTGGCCAATCTCGCCGGGCCGTTCGACGAGCATCTGCGCCAGGTCGAACTCAAGCTGGGCGTTGAGATTGCCAACCGCGGCAATGTCTTCCGCGTCAGCGGCCCCGGCAAGACCGCGCTGGAAGCTGAGAAACTGTTGAAATCCCTATACGCAGAAGCAGCCGAAGCCGTCTTCGACAGCCACGCCATCCATCTGCGCTTGAACCGTGCCAACGTCGATCATCTGACCGAGCAGGCCTACGAAGCACAAGAAGTAGCGATCAAGGTCAAGCGCGGCACCGTGCGTGGTCGCGGCCTCAACCAGGCCAGCTACCTGCACCAGATTGCCACCCACGACATCAGCTTCGGCATTGGCCCGGCCGGTACCGGCAAGACCTTCCTGGCAGTAGCAATGGCCGTGGACGCATTGAATGAATCGCGCGTGCAACGCCTGATCCTGGTGCGCCCGGCGGTGGAAGCCGGCGAGAAGCTGGGCTTCCTGCCCGGCGACCTGACCCAGAAGGTCGACCCCTACCTGCGCCCGCTCTACGACGCCCTGTACGAAATGCTGGGCGTGGAAAAAGTGGCCAAGCTGCTTGAGAAGAATGTCATCGAGATCGCTCCGCTGGCTTACATGCGCGGCCGCACGCTCAATGACGCCTTCGTGATCCTGGACGAAGCGCAGAACACCACCATCGAACAGATGAAGATGTTCCTGACCCGCCTCGGCTTCGGCTCGACCGCCGTGGTCACCGGCGACCTGACCCAGACCGACCTGCCCAAGCACGTCAAGTCCGGCCTGCGCGACGCCATCGAGGTGCTGCGCGGCGTGGACGGGGTCAGCTTCACCTTCTTTGAATCGCGCGACGTGGTGCGCCATCCGCTGGTGGCCCGCATTGTCAGCGCCTATGACCGCCGCGATCTGCAGCAGGTCAAGCCCGGAGCAAGCGAATGACCAAGGGTCCCGTGCGTCTTGATGTCGCCGTCAGCTACGCCATGCCGCGCGCCGGTCTGCCGGCAGCGGTGAGCTTCCGCCGCTGGGTGGCGGCCGCCTTGAAAGGCCGCATCCGCGAGGCAGACTTGGCCATCCGCGTGGTCGACGCCAAGGAAGGTCAGTCACTGAACCGCCACTACCGGGGTAAGGACTACGCTACCAATGTGCTCAGCTTTCCGGCCGAGCTGCCCGAAGGCCTGCCCAAGGGAGTGAAATTCCCGCTGCTGGGCGATCTGGTGATCTGCGCCCCGGTGGTCGCCCGCGAGGCCGAGGAGCAGGACAAGGCGCTCAACGCCCACTACGCCCACCTCACCGTGCACGGCGTGCTGCACCTGCTGGGCTGGGACCACGAGGACGACAAGGAAGCCGAGGCCATGGAACAGCTGGAACGCGAGATTCTTGCCGATCTGGGCATTGCCGACCCCTACGCCAACGAGCAGTAGTGCCGAGCCATGCTCGGCAGGAGCTGTCCATGCAATCCCATGTAGTGC
>NZ_JBRREG010000139.1:0-9263 GCF_056760155.1 Stenotrophomonas sp. STEN022 | reverse complement strand
GGGATTGCTGGTAATGCCCCAGCGGAGCATGGCTCCGCTCTACAGGTAGTGCGCTACCCTGTTGCTTGAATTTCGTGGGTGAAGAAACCATGCGCAGGCAATACCACTTCCGTCGGAGTGAGGCAGGTTTGTTGGCCTGGGACGTGCATCGTTTGATCGCACTGAGTCGTGACCTTCCGGTTTCCCACATCGCGCTATCAGCGGTCACCGAGCTGGACGAAGCCTATTGGTGGGATGTCGACTCACCGCCCCCGACATGCAGGCAGGTCATCGAACACATGCAGTTGGTGGAAGCAACGGACCTGCAGTACCCGATCATCCTCTGCCCGCAGGGACGGGTTATGGACGGCATGCATCGCGTGGCCAAGGCATTGCTGTTGCGGAAGGAAGATATCGCGGCAGTATGTCTTCTTGAGCTGCCTTCGCCAGATCATGTTGGCGTTGACCCCGACGATCTCTGCTACGACGAGATATGAGGCGAGCACATCGATCAGTCCCCGCCGCCATCACCGCTACCTCCGTCGCAGGACACTGCATCAGCGCAATCGCTTCCGTCGGCGAGTCGATGGCCAGGGATATCGCCAACCATCATGCCGGCGTCAGTTGCCTGGCCGCGTGCAGCGGCAGGCAGCAAGGATGTGGCGAATGCCAAGCAGAGAACCGCACCGATGACCGGTAACAGCCAGACCAGAGCGAGCTGTAGTAGACGTTGCATACCGGTTTGATCTTTGATGCGGAAGAGAAAGACGCTCGCTATCAAATTGAGAAAAACTACCAGCAGCGCAAAGAACGCAAGCCATTTCATTGGTGGCACCTCTGTGATGACGCAAGGTTGCAACAGTCTCTGTAGTGCCGAGCCACGCTCGGCAGAAGCCTTACCAGTACAGCCCCAGCGGAGCATGGCTCCGCTCTACCCAAGAACGAGCTTTCCGCAGGAACGGTTGGAACTAGCCATCCTCGCCATACAAACGCTGCGCCGACTGGAACAAGATCCAACTCGTCGCGATGAACTTGTCTCCACCCTGCGGCCGGTTGCCGCGATGGGTATGGGTGAATGCCGTAGGCGCGATCAACAGGCTGCCAGTGCGCGGTACCACCTTGCGCTGCTGGAACAGAAATTCGGTTTCGCCCTCTTCAAAACCGTCGTTGAGATATAGCGTCCACAACAGGTGCCGGTGCAGGGTTTCGCCGCTGGGGTCGCGCGGGAACAGCTCGCAGTGCCAATAGGGATAGCCGCCCTCGCCCGCCGTATACCACTGCAGGTTGATCGCGCCGGGGCGCAGGCAGGTGCGCGCGAGTTCGGATAGCGCGGCGTCGTCCATACCCTGGAAATCATCTGCGCTCAGTCGTCGCGCCTGGCCTTGCGCATCGGGTACCTGCAGCATCAAGGGCGAAATCAGCACCTGTGGATAACGCCGCAGGTAATGCAGCATGCCGTTGAACACCGCCTGCTGCAGACGTTGCTCGACATCGCGCCAGCCGTCGTTGCCGCTGATGCGCAGGTCATGGCTGCGTTTGAGCTCGGGGAATACGCCGCTGCCGACCTGGCCGGGTTTGAGCTGGGTGCTGTGGCGCAGGCGTTCGACGATGGCCGCGCAATCGGCGGCAGTCAGTGCGCTGTCATAGACCTCGATGAAGTCGGGCACGCTCATTGCGTGGCCTCTGCAAGCCGCGAGGAATGCGAGGCCAGCATCTGCCATTGGCCGTCGCGCAGCAGCCAGACGCGGGTGAAGCGGAACCTGCCCTCCCAAGGTTTGCCATCGCTGATGGCGGCCTGCACGCTGGTGCCGGTGATCACCGCGGTGTCGCCATGCTGGCGGATCTGCACGTCTTCGTTGTCGATGCGGGTGTTGCGCCGCTGGCGGGTTGTCAGCTCGTGCAGATAGTCGGCCTTGTGCTGCACGCGGCCATCGGAATGGGTAAGCAGCCAGTCTTCAGCAAGCAAAGGAGCAAGAGCCTTGGCATCACCTTGCAGGCGCAACTGGTTCCATGCCGTATCGGCTTGTTCCAGCGTTGCCGGTGTTTGTGCCCAGGCCCAGCCGGGAGCCAGCAACACCAACAGCAGAATCCATGTGCGCATCGACGGTATCTCCGGAGAGCTACCGCCGATGGTGGCGTGAACCGCCCCGCATGTGTAGTGCCGAGCCATGCTCGGCAGGGGCTTTCCAAGCAATGCCCAGCAGCGGGGCTATACCGGTAAGGTCCCGCCGAGCATGGCTCGGCATTGCAGGAGGGTTATCGGTAGTGCCGCTTTCCCGATATGGCTTGAAAGGCCGCAAAATCACCCCTCCCCAGCCCTCCCCTTGGCCTGCGGCCAACGGGAGGGGGCAGAAGCTCAGCCCTGCAGGTCGTGCTCGCGGTGGTAGCGGGTGGCTTCGGCGACTTCGTTCTTCGAGCCGAGGAACACCGGTACGCGCTGGTGCAGCTGGGTCGGGGCGATGTCGAGGATGCGCTCGCGGCCGTTGGTGGCGGCACCGCCAGCCTGCTCCACCAGCAGTGACATCGGGTTGGCCTCGTACATCAGGCGCAGCTTGCCGGCCTTGGTCGGGTCCTTCTTGTCCCACGGGTAGATGAAGATGCCGCCGCGGGTCAGGATGCGATGCACGTCGGCCACCATCGAGGCGATCCAGCGCATGTTGAAGTCCTTGCCGCGTACGCCTTCCTTGCCGGCTAGCAGATCGGCCACATAGCCCTGCATCGGCGCTTCCCAGTGGCGCTGGTTGGACATGTTGATGGCGAACTCCTTGGTGTCCGCCGGTACCTGCATGCCGCGCTGGGTCAGCACGAACTCGCCGGTTTCGCGGTCCAGGGTGAAGGCGTGGGTGCCATGGCCGACGGTCAGGACCAGCATGGTGCTGGGCCCGTAGATGCAGTAACCGGCGGCAACCTGCTGGGTACCCGGCTGCAGGAAGTGCTCGTCGCCCGGCTTATCCACACCCTTCGGCGAGCGCAGCACCGAGAAGATGGTGCCGACCGAGACGTTGACGTCGATGTTGGAGCTGCCGTCCAGCGGATCGAACAGCAGCAGGAAGTCGCCCAGCGGGTATTCCGACGGCACCGGCTGGCTGTGGTCCATTTCCTCGGAGGCGCAGGCGGCCAGGTGGCCACCCCAGGCATTGGCTTCGAGCAGGATCTCGTTGGAGATCACGTCCAGCTTCTTCTGCGCCTCACCCTGTACGTTGCCGGTGCCGGCATCGCCCAGCACGCCGCCCAGGGCGCCCTTGCTGACGGCGATCGAGATGCTGGTGCAGGCGCGGGCGACCACGGCCACCAGTTGGCGCAGGTCGGCGTTGATGCGCTTGGCATGCTGTTCTTCGATCAGGAAACGGGTCAGCGACGTACGGGACATGGACGGCAACTACCTTCAGACGAAAGGGGCGCTATTGTCGCGGCTGGCTCCACTTTTAGCGAGCCATGGCCAGACTTTGTCTTCCTGTGGACAAATCTGGACAGCACCTGCCAGCAATTGCGCAGCGTTGTTGCTGTGGTGAGGTAAAGCTCCGTCCTGGCAGGCGTAAGAGGGTTATCCACAAACGTTTGGGGATAACTCCAGATTGGAATGAGATGTGGATAAGTCCGTGGGTATTGGCTTTATCCACATGCCTCGTACCATTCAGGGCCTTGCTGGAGAACACGATGGATTGGAACCAGGCCACACATGGTTTGCTGACCGCCCTGGGCATCGGCCTGCTGATCGGCGCGGTGCGCGAGCGCCAGCATGGCGGCCGCAAAAGCCTGCAGGCCGGCGTTCGTACGCATGCGCTATCGGCCCTGCTGGGTGCGGCGGCACTGATGCTGGGTCAGGCGGTGTTCGTGGTCGCGCTGCTGGCGGTGGCGGCGCTGGCGTGGACCAGCTACCGCGCCACCTCGCGTGAAGATCCCGGCCTGACCGGCGAGATCGCCCTGTTGATAACTGTGTTGCTGGGTGGGCTGGGCATGCAGCAGCAGGCGCTGGCGGCCGCGCTGGGTGTGGTGGTCGCGATCCTGCTGTGGGCGAAGGCGCCATTGGCGCGGCTGAGCCGGGAAGTGATCAGCGACCAGGAGGTGCGTGACGCGCTGTTGCTGGCCGCCTGTGCGCTGGTGGTGCTGCCGATGCTGCCTGACAGCGCGGTCGATCCCTGGGGCGTGCTGGTGCCGTCCAAGCTGTGGCAGATCGTGGTGCTGGTGATGGGCGTGGGCATGCTCGGCCATATCGCGCTGCGGGCGGTGGGCGCGCGCTGGGGCTTGCCGGTAGCCGGGTTCTTTTCTGGCTTCGCCTCCTCGACCGCGGCAGTGGCCGGGTTTGGCCGCAGCAGCCGCGCCGCGCCGGCCTTGGTGATGCCTTCGGTAGCGGCCGCGTTATTGGCGAATCTTGCCTCGTTGCTGCTGTTTGCCGCCGTTATCGGTACAAGTTCGGCGACGTTGTTGAAGGCGACGGCATGGCCGCTGGCGGCAGCGTGCCTGGTTCTGCTGTTGTGCTCGGCGCTGGGGTTGCGCCATGTGGCCGATGAAACCGTGCCGCAGGGGCCGGCCAGCAAGACCTTCCAGCTGAAACACGCCCTGCTGATCGCCCTGGTAATTGCACTGGTGCTGTTGCTGTCCGAAGGGCTGCGGCAGCTGTTCGGGCAGGCTGGTGCCTTGGCCGGGGCGACCATTGCCGCCTTGGGTGAACTGCACGCGGCGGCGGCGAGTATTGCCGGGCTTACGGCTTCTGGTGGCCTGGAGTTGGCACAGGCGCGCTGGGGTGTGGTGGCGCTGTTGGCCTCGGCGTCATTGGCCAAGTCGGTGCTCGCGTTCGCCAGTGGTGGCGGGCGCTATGGGGCTGGCGTGACGATTGGGCTTGGGGCGATGGTGGTGACTGCGGTAGTGGTTACCTGGGTGGTGCCGGGATAGCTGCTGGATATCCACAGGGGCTTGTGGATAAGGCTTTGGAAAAGCAGGAGCTGGAGCAACGGCACCCCTCCCCAACCCTCCCCTGCGCTTCGCGCAAGGGAGGGGGCTAAGCTGCAGTTCGCGAAATGGTGAGGGCTGCAGCTATTACCCCCTCCCTTTGCCGCAGACAAGGGGAGGGCTGGGGAGGGGTGCTTTAAAGCTCTAAAGCCTTTTTCCACAGCCTTATCCACAACCTTAAGGCCACAAAAAAGCCCGGGTTTCCCCGGGCTTTTCATCACATCAGCAGCAACGCTGCATCAGCCGCGGCTGACTTCGTAGACTGCCTTTGCCACGTAGTCCAGGTTGTTCTGGCTCAGCGCGGCAACACATATGCGGCCGGTGCCGACGGCGTAGATGCCGTAGTCGTCACGCAGCTTGTCTACCTGCGCCTTGCTCAGGCCCGAGTAGGAGAACATGCCGGCCTGCTGCTGGATGAAGCCGAATTCCGGCGCGCCCAGGGCTGCCAGCTTCTGCACCATGCCGGCACGCAGGGCGTGGATGCGCTCGCGCATTTCGGTCAGCTCGGCTTCCCACACGCCGCGCAGCTCGCCACTGTTCAATACGCCGGCGACAAGCGCGGCGCCGTGGGTGGACGGGCTGGAGTAGATGGTGCGGATGATGCGCTTGACCTGCGACTGCACGGCCTTGGTCGAGGTCGCGTCCGGGCCCACCACCGACAACGCACCGACGCGCTCGCCGTACAGCGAGAACGACTTGGAGTACGAGTTGGCGACGATGAAGCTGTCGATGCCGGCATCGGCGACGATGCGCACGGCCTGGCCGTCCTGGGTGATGCCCTTGTCGAAGCCCTGGTAGGCCATGTCGATGAAGGGGAACAGCTGGCGGTCCTTCATCAACGCGGCAACCTGCTTCCACTGCTCGGTGCTCAGGTCGGCACCGGTCGGGTTGTGGCAGCAGGCGTGCAGCAGCACCACGGTGCCCGGCTGCAGCTTCTGCAGGTCGGCCAGCATGCCGGCGAAGTCCAGGCCGTGCGCGGCGTTGTCGTAATAGGTGTAATCGACCACGTCGAAACCGGCGGCACCGAACACGGCGCGGTGGTTTTCCCAGCTCGGGTTGCTGATGGCGATGGTGGCGTGCGGCAGCAGGCGCTTCAGCAGGTCGGCGCCGACGCGCAGCGCACCGCTGCCGCCAACGGTCTGCGAGGTCGCGACGCGGCCAGCGGCCAGCAGCTCCGACGCTTCGCCGAACACCAGCTTCTGGGTGGCCTGGGTGTAGGCCGGCAGGCCGTCGATGGGCAGGTAACCGCGCGGTTTGGCCTCGGCGGCCAGCGTCTGCTCGATCTGCTTGACGGCGCGCAGCAGCGGAATGCGGCCGCTTTCGTCGTAGTAGATGCCCACGCCAAGATTGACCTTGGTGGTGCGGCTGTCAGCGTTGTAAGCCTCGGTCAGACCCAGAATCGGGTCACCAGGTACCTGTTCCACGTTTGCAAAGAAGGACACGGCGATACTCGTATCAGTGGCGGGGAGTGGGGGTGCTCGGCGCGGGATGCAGCAACGACGCGCTCAGAACCGCATCATCCTAACAGGGCTGGAGCCCGCTGGCCGTAGGGTTTCAGCTGGAACTTCAGCGCGCGGGGCAATGACGTTGCCTGCGTGGATCGGAGATGATGGCCGGATGCGTACTTGTAATCGGTTTTTCGTGTTCTCGGGGCTTTTGCTGGCGTGGCCGGCCATGGCCGACGAGCTGCCCGCCACCACCCTGGATCGGGTGCAGGTCCAGGCGGCCAAGGTCCACGCGGTGGACGATTTCGACCTGCCCTCCTCCAGCACCACGTTGGCGCTGGACACCGACGGCAATGGCCGTGGCGTGCAGGTATCCGAAGTGCTGGGCGCCGTGCCCGGCTTGCTGGCACGCGATCGACAGAATTATGCACAGGACACCCAGCTGTCGCTGCGCGGCTTTGGCGCGCGCTCCACCTTTGGCGTGCGCGGGGTGCGGCTGCTGGTCGATGGGGTGCCGGCGACCATGCCCGATGGCCAGGGCCAGCTCTCCCACTTCAACGTGTTCGGCGCTGACCGGGTGGAGGTGTTGCGTGGGCCGTTCTCGGCGCTGTACGGCAATTCCTCCGGTGGCGTGCTGCAGCTGTGGAGCGCGGACGGGCAGGACGGCGACCCGTGGCGGCTGCGCAGCAGCCATGGCATCAACAACACCTCCAGCACCGGCGTGCAGCTCAAGGGCCTGGCCGGGGCCATGCACTACAACGTGGCGGCCAACCATTTCCGTACCGATGGCTGGCGTGCACACAGCGTGGCCCGCCGCGAATCGGTGAATGCACGGCTGGGCTTCGATCTGGCGGCCGGTCAACGGCTGGAGCTGCTGTTCAACGGTTTCGATGCACCGCATGCGCAGGACCCGCTGGGCCTGAGCCGCGAGCAGGTGCGCGCGAACCCGCGCCAGGCCACTGCCGTGGCCAGCCAGTACAACACCCGCAAGTCGGTACGGCAGACGCAGCTGGGCGCGGTCTACAGCGCCGAACGCGATCAGCAGACCTGGCGGCTGATGGGCTATGCCGGGCAGCGTGCGGTGGAGCAATTCCTGGCGATTCCGCCGGGGCCGCAGAACAGCCCCCTGCATTCGGGCGGAGTGATCGACCTGGACAGCGATTACGGCGGCGTGGACGCGCGCTGGGCCTGGCATGGGCAGCTGGCCGGCAAGCCGTTGGAGTTGGTGGTCGGCGCAAATGCAGACCGCCAGCAGCAGCACCGGACGGGCTACGAGAACTTCGTCGGCAGCACCCTGGGCATCAAGGGCCGACTACGCCGCGACCAGAACGACCGTGTGCAGAACATCGACCAGTTCGCGCAGGCCTGGTGGCAGTTCAGTCCGCGCTGGTCGGCATTGCTGGGTGCGCGCCACAGTGAGGTGCAGTTCCGTTCGCGCGACCGCTACATCACCGCCACCAATCCCGATGACAGCGGCAGCCGTGATTACTCGGCGACCACACCAGTGGCCGGCCTGGTATTCCGCGCCAGCGACGATCTGCGGCTATATGCCTCCGCTGGCCGCGGTTTTGAAACGCCGACCTTCAACGAGCTGGGCTATCGCACTGACGGCGGTGCGGGTCTGGCGCTGGACCTGGCCGCCGGCAGCACCCGCAACTACGAGATCGGCAGCAAATGGCGCGCGCAGAGCGGTGCGCGGCTGGAGCTGGCGCTGTTCCGCGCCGACAGTGAGGACGAACTGGCGGTGGCGACCAACAGCGGTGGCCGCAGCAGCTACCGCAACATCGGCGCGACCCGGCGCCAGGGCGCGGAGCTAAGCTGGCAGCTGCCGATCGGTGCTGACCAGCAACTGCAGCTGGCCTATACCTGGTTGCAGGCCAGCGTGCGTGAGGCCTACCTGACCTGCACCGGCCTGCCCTCGCCCTGCACCCAGCCCAGCAACCTGGTAGCGGCGGGCACCAGAGTGCCGGGCGTGCCGCGCCAGCAGCTGTTCGCGCGCTGGCAATGGCAGCCGGGGCCGTGGCAGTGGGCGGCGGAAGTGGTGGCTGCCAGCGACATCGGCGCGAACGATCTGGGCAGCGCCAACGCCGCCGGTTATGGCCTGTTGAACCTGGAGATGGCGCGGCAATGGCGCACATCACGCGGGCCGCTGCGCGCCTTCGCCCGTGTGGATAACCTGCTTGACCAGCGCTACATCGGCTCGGTGATCGTCAATGACGGCAACCAGCGCTATTACGAACCGGGCCCGGACCGCGCCTTCACCGTGGGCCTGCAGTGGCAATGGGCGCGGTGAACAGCCTCGCCGCCAGCTGAGCGTGCGCACCTGGCCGCCTCCCTTTCGCGTAGCGAAGGGGAGGGTTGGGGAGGGGTGCTTCTGCTTCTGCCGTCGCACCCACCCAACAACCATCTAAACACCCCGCTCACCCCCAACTAACAGCCCCCGGCGTAACTGTGAGCGCCCAACAGGGAGGGTTGTGCCATGTACCGCCCCGATCGCATCGAACACCCCATTGCACCGACCTTGTTTGGTGCCGATCCCAAGGTGATGCGGCGTGGCCGGCTAAGGCACCGCCAGCATGCTGCTGATGAAGTGGCGCAGGATTTCGTCCAGTACAGCCTCGACGACTACGCGCGTCGCCGGCGTGGCGCGCGCGGCTGGTTGGATCTGCAGCCAGCCTATGCATTCGCGCTGGCAACACATGCGGCGGATTGGCCGCGCGGCAGCGGCGACACCGACGTGGAACTTGCCGAGCATTGGGAGCAGGCACGCGGCGGCTCGCGATTGCGCTGGGAGCAGGTCCGGGACCTGGTCGAAGACGCATGGCTGGCGCTGGACCGCATGCCGGTGGCAGCAGTGCACGCACGCTAGGCAAGAAGGTGCGGAGGTTT
>NZ_JBRREG010000138.1:0-9276 GCF_056760155.1 Stenotrophomonas sp. STEN022 | reverse complement strand
GGGCTGTACCGGGCAAGCCCCTGCCGAGCATGGCTCGGCACTACCGAAATCGGAGCAAAAAAAAACCGGGCCAGGCCCGGTTTTTTTCTATGCTTCGTTGTCCGCCAGCTCCAGTAACTGAGCCTTCTCAACCGCGCCCAGGCGTTGGGCAAATACCGCCAGGCGGTTGCAGAGCTCGGCCTGGTGTTCCGGGTATGCCGCTACCAGTTCACGTTGAACCTGTTGGTAGGCATCCCAGAACGGGGCCGAGCAGCGATGTCGTGCGTACTGCTGTCGCAATTGCTCCCCAGCACGCTGGAGGGATTGGCGACTGCTGTGTTGGATGGGCGTTGTATACATCGCTTCACCTCGATGGCAGTGCCCCTGTACCCCGAGCATACCGCTGTTTATCTTACGATCTGGCTACAGCGTCTAATTTCCCCATGAGATTAATGGGGATTTGTTCAGATTACGTCACGTTATTCGCCGATATCTTCATTCCAGACGTCTGGGTTCTCCGCGATGTAGCGGCCCATCATCTCGATGCAGCTGGCGTCATTCAGGTCGATGACGTTCACGCCGTTCTCGCGCAGCCAGCCGATGCCGCCGGGGAAACTGACCGATTCACCCACCACTACGGTGCCGATATTGAACTGGCGGACCAGCCCGCTGCAGTACCAGCACGGGGCCAGGGTGGTGACCATGATGGTGTTGCGGTAGCCGCGCTGGCGGCCTGCCTTGCGGAAGGCGTCGGTTTCGCCATGGATGGATGGGTCACCTTCCTGGATGCGGCGGTTGTGGCCGCAGCCGAGCAGACGGCCATCGTTGTGGTACAGCGCCGCGCCAATCGGGATGCCGCCTTCGGCCAGGCCCTGGCGGGCCTCGGCGATGGCGGTTTCAAGCAGGGCGCGGTAGTCCGGGGTGGTGATCATGCAAGGTCCTTGTGGTGCCGTGGCGATCATCATAGCGGCCGGATTCAGCCTGCTGGCGCCGCAATCGGGCTGTCGGTGCGATAATCGGCACCATGAGCGAATCCCCCTACAAGACCGGCACCACCCACTTCGGCTTCCGCGATGTACCGGCCAAGGACAAGCAGAAGCTTGTCGGCCAGGTGTTCACTTCCGTGGCCGACAACTACGACCTGATGAACGACCTGATGAGCCTGGGTATTCATCGGCTGTGGAAGCGCTACTTCGTCGCTACCGCGCAGGTGAAGCCGGGCGACCGCGTGCTGGATCTGGCCGGCGGTACCGGTGACATCGCCGTGCTGCTGAAGGAGCGCATCGGCGCCGAGGGCAGCGTGGTGCTGGGTGATATCAATGCCGGCATGTTGTCGGTGGGGCGCGACCGTCTGACCAACCGCGGCCAGGTATCGGGCTTCGAGTGGGTGCAGCTCAACGCGGAGGCGCTGCCGTTCCCGGACCAGAGCTTCGACCTGGTGACGATTTCCTTCGGCCTGCGCAATGTGACCGACAAGGAAGCCGCGCTGCGCGAGATGTACCGCGTGCTGAAGGTAGGCGGGCAGGCGCGCGTGCTGGAGTTTTCGGAAGTGACCGTGGACTGGTTCAAGCCGGTCTACGATTTCCACTCGTTCAAGGTGCTGCCGAAGCTGGGCAAGCTGTTTGCGCGTGGCGATGCCGACAGCTACCAGTACCTGGCCGAGAGCATCCGCAAGCACCCGCCGCAGGAAGAGCTGAAGGCGATGATGACGGAGGCCGGGTTTGGTCGCTGCCATTACAAGAACCTGAGCGCGGGTATTGTTTCGATTCACTCTGGTTACAAGCTTTGAGGCCTGCTTGCTGGGTGGGTTGAGGAAAAAGCGGCCATTGGCCGCTTTTTTCGTATGTGGGGTGATGCTGCTGGTTTTGTCTTTTGTTGGTAAGGCCCCTGCCGACCATGGCACGGCACTACAGTGGGCCGCCCGCCCTGAGCCCTCCCTTTGCCGAAGGCAAGGGGAGGGTTGGGAGGGGTGCTTTTGCTTTGCTCCTGCTCTTGATGATGAGTCAACGCGAAGAGCGATCCCCGCCTTCGCGGGGATGGCGGGATCAGGCATTTTCTGGCGTGGGCCTTGCCGCAACCGTCGGTTGCCGCACTGCCGCATCCAACAAAGCCTTTCGGGTTTAAAATCAATGGTTATCCCCTGAACCGGTTCCAGATCAATGCGTTCTTCGTTCCTGATGCTGCCCCTGGCCGTGGCGCTTGTCGCTGGCTGTGCCAAAGAACCCGCAGCCCCCACCGTCGACCCCGTCGCCCAGAAGCCCGCCGCCGCCGTGAATACCGTCAGCCGCAGCCACGATGAAAGCTCCTACGCCGAACCCGAAAAGGTCGTCATCAAGGACCTTGCGCTGGATCTGAAGGTCGATTTCGACGCCAAACAGATCGGCGGCACCGCGACCTATACGCTGGAGTGGAAGGACAAGGCTGCCAAGCAGCTGCTGCTCGATACCCGCGAGCTGAGCGTTGAGAAGGTCGAGGCCCTCGCCGCCGATGGCGCTGCCACCCCGCTGCAGTTCGTGCTGGCGCCGGCCGACAAGGTGTTCGGAAGCAAGCTGAGCATCGAAACCCCGGCCCAGCCGACCTCGGTGCGCATCACCTACCACACCGCGCCGACCGCCTCCGGTCTGCAGTGGCTGGAGCCGTCCATGACTGAGGGCAAGAAGATGCCCTTCATGTTCAGCCAGTCGCAGGCGATCCACGCCCGTTCCTGGGTGCCGTTGCAGGACACCCCGAGCGTTCGCTTCACCTATAGCGCGCACGTCACCAGCCGCCCGGACGTGATGGTGCTGATGAGCGCCGACAACGATCCCAAGGCTGCACGCGATGGCGATTACGCCTTCAAGATGCCGCAGCCGATCCCGTCCTACCTGCTGGCCATCGCTGCTGGCGACCTGGTGTTCGAGCCGATCTCCGAGCGCTCCGGCGTGTGGGCCGAGCCGACCATGGTCAACAAGGCCGTCAAGGAATTCGAAGACACCGAAAAGATGATCGGTGCCGCCGAGAACCTGTACGGCGAATACCGCTGGGGCCGTTACGACATGCTGGTGCTGCCGCCGTCGTTCCCGTTCGGTGGGATGGAAAACCCGCGCCTGACCTTCGCTACCCCGACCGTCATCGTTGGCGACAAGTCGCTGGTGTCGCTGGTCGCGCACGAATTGGCGCATAGCTGGTCCGGCAATCTGGTGACCAACGCCAGCTGGAAGGACATCTGGCTCAACGAAGGTTTCACCACCTACGTGCAGGGCCGCATCACCGAGGCGCTGTATGGCGCCGAGATGGCCGAGATGGAGCGCGAGATCGACCAGACTGATCTGCTCAATGAAGTGAAGGACATGAGCCCGGCCGACCAGGCGCTGGCACTGCCGCCGCTCAACGAGCGTGACCCGGACGATGCGCTGAGCCAGGTGGCTTACGTCAAGGGCGCATGGTTCCTGCAGTTCCTGGAGCAGCGCTTTGGTCGTGCGGTGTTTGATCCGTTCCTGCGTGGCTGGTTCGACGACCATGCCTTCCAGAGCGCCAACACCGACCAGTTCGTCGAGTACATGAAGAAGAACCTGCTGCCGAAGAATCCGACGGCGGTAACCGATGCCGAACTGAAGGCATGGCTGGAAGAGCCGGGCATCCCGGCGTTCGCCAGCAAGGCCCGTTCGCGCAACTTCGCCGTGGTCGACACCGCCCGCATCGCCTTCCTGGGTAGCGACTCGCTGCCGAACAGCCAGGTAACCCGCGAGTGGAACACCCAGGAATGGGTGCGTTTCATTGATGGCTTGGGCGAGAAACTGCCGGTCGAGAAGCTGGCGCAGCTGGACAAGGGTTACCACTTCACCGGTACCCCGAACGGCGAAATCGCGATGCGTTGGTACCCGCTGGCAATCCGCAGCGGCTACACCGATGCACAGGCTGCCGCCGGTGAGTTCATCCAGAAGGTTGGCCGCCGCAAGCTGGTGCTGCCGATCTACGCTGAACTGCTGAAGACGCCGGAAGGTCTGGCGTTTGCCAAGGAAGTGTTTGCCAAGGCCAAGCCGGGCTACCACCCGATCACCACCGCCTCGGTGGAAGCGATGATCGCCAAGGCGGAAGCTGCACCGAAGCAGTAATCGGCGTCAGCAGGCTTCAACACAAACGGCGAGCTTCGGCTCGCCGTTTGTTTTTGTGCGGCCTTCAAATCTGCGGGTAATTGTGTAGCCCGGGTAAGCGCAGCGCACCCGGGACCCTTTGCGCGGAGCCTTTTTGTAGAGCCGAGCCATGCTCGGCTGGGCGTTACCGGTAAGGCCTCTGCCGAGCATGGCTCGGCACTACATGTCGGCGTTGTTGAGCAGGTTGTATGGCGCGCCCGAGCGCGTCGGCTTCCTGCGGCGTAGTCGCAATCAGACTCGACCGCAGCCCTCAGTTACTGCTCTTTGCCGCCGCAAGCGGCAGGTCCTTCAATACCGACTTGTCGATCTTCGCCGCCACACCAACACTGCGACCAGCAAGATTGACCACGCTGTACTGCACCGCCACGCCCAGCACCTGGGTTGCCTGTGACATATCCAAACCATAGGACTGGCGCAGCCACTGCAGCATTCCCGAAGTCGCCAAACGCAGCGCATCGTCGCTGGAGCCGCCTTGGCCCAAGGTCATGATCTGCGTCGGCGATTCCACGCGCGGTGTGGCGATGGACTGCTTCTTGATCAGTTCAACCTTCAGCACCACATCCAGTGATGTCTCCAGTGCCCATTGGCTGGTTTCACCGTCGCCCTGCAGGGCGTGACCGTCGCCGACATACAGCAATGCGCCGGGCTGCTGCACCTCAAGGTAAACCGTATTGCCTTCGACCACGGCGTTGAAATCCATGTTGCCGCCGAAGTCGCTGGTGTCGCCGGTGGAGAAGGGCGGGTAACCAAAACCGGGAGCAACAGCGAGGCCGCCGAGCATCGGCTTGACCGGGATTTCAAAGTGCTTCAGCGCGCCGCTGGCGCCCTGCGGTCGCGCCATGCCGCGCACGCGATCCAGTTCCCAGCGCACCGGATTGCCCAGCGTCGCGGTCTCGGTGGCGATGCGCGGTGTCTTCAAGCGGCCGACGATGCCGTCGAGGCTGTCGGCGTAGTCGCGGTTGAGCTTGAGCGAACGGATGGTGATCGCCAGCGTGTCGCCGGGCTCGGCACCGGCGACGAAGAACGGCCCGACCTGTGGGTTGCCGAACAAGGCGCGGGTGATGCCGTGCTCGTCGACACCGCCGGAATCCAGGGTCTTGGTCTGCACCGAATCGCCGGGCCAGATCACCAGCGCCGGCGCGCGATCGGCGCTGAAGGTGTTGGAGTAGTCGCTTGGGGTGAAGTCATGTAGGCGCGGTGCCTTGTCCGGCCGTGCCGGCACCCGCCAGGCGCTGAAATCATGCGCTGCACGCGCGCTGCGGTTGTTGGTGTCCGGCTCGTCGCTGCGGCCCTGCATGCGGCTGCCATCGATGTGGCCATCGTAATGATAGACCTGACCGTCGCTGCCGGTTGCGGTGAACTTCAGTTGCGCGCCGTTCAAGCTGCCGGCGATCGGGTCGCCGCCCAATGTTCCGCTGACGCGCGTGCCTTGCACGTCCAGATTCAAGGTCTGCTGGGCGCTGTTGCCCCATAGATCGGTGACCAAGATCCATTGATCGGCAGCGAGGGCATGGAGTGGGAGTAGGGACAACAACAGCGATGACCATCTCAGGGAAGTGCGCACGTTGCCTGTGTCTGCGAAGGGCCCGGTGGGCGTGTTCGCGGAGTGTACGAATGGCTGCCTTGCCGTCGCAGTGTCAAAGGTAACTACAGCTGTAGTCATGTCAACTGTTCGTGCACCAGAGTGACGATTCCTGCGGCACGCTGCCGGGGTGGGTGCGCGCCGTGCTCATACTCAGGGCGTGAGCGCGCGCACCGCCAGGAACATGTCCACGCAGTCGTGCATCACCCGCTGCTGTGCACTGGCGTCCAGGGGCGCAGCGCCCATCGCGATCTGTGGCCAGAACGCGAACGCCTTGACCATGCCCTGCAGCTGATGGGCGGCGTCGGCCGGGGCGATGTCATCGCGCAGGCGGCCATCGGCCTGCGCGGCGCGGATCCAGGTGGTCAGGCCTTCTTCCTTCTCGGCCAGCTTGTCCATCATCACCCGTGCGCGTTCCGGTGCATGCACCAGCTCGGCCATGGCCACCCGCGACAGGTCGATGAAGCTGGCGTCGCTGAGCAGGCGCAGCTTCTGCGCGACGAAGGCCAGCAACTGCTCGCGCAGTGGTCGGGCCGGATCGTAGGCGAGGGCGTCCAGCGACTGGCTCGCTTCCCACAGCTGCCAGAGGATGGCGGTGAACAGCTCGTCCTTGCTGGCGAAGTGGTTGTAGACCGTGCGCTTGGACACCCCGGCGGTGGCGGCGACGCGGTCCATGCTGGTGCCGGCAAAGCCCAGTTCGCGGAACTCGGACACCGCCGCGCGCAGGATGGCCTCGCGTTTGCGGTCGGTCAGGCGGAGCGGGCGCTTGGAGTCATTCATCCGTTGATTTTACACCGTTCAGTTTACTTTCCTTGAAATGGAAGTAGACTCGCCAGTGTACTTTTACCGGCAAGCCCAGCCATGAAGCGTCGCCTGCCTCGTTTCCTCCTTCCCATTACGGTGCTGATCGCCATGTCCATTGGCCTGCTGACCTGCGGCGCGCATCCTGCCGCTTCCTACGACCAGTCGCCGCAATACGGCGAGGGGCGCTTCCACAATGTGGCCAAGCAGGTTCCGCTTGGCTTCGTGCGCGGCGCCAAGGTGTGGTGGCGCTTCCTGTTCGACAAGCCGGCTGACGCGACCCCGCAGGTGGCGATTCCGGTGCATGCCTTGACCCGGCAGGCGCTACTGGACGCGCCCGACGACAGCCTGTGGCGGTTAGGCCACTCGACCATGCTGATGAAGCTGGATGGTCACTTCTGGCTGACCGACCCGGTGTTCTCCGAGCGGGTGTCGCCGTTCTCGTTCATGGGGCCGAAGCGCTTCCATGCGCCGCCGCTGTCGATCGACGAGTTGCCCGATATCACCGGCGTCATAATTTCGCACGATCACTACGACCATCTTGACCACGACGCGGTGTTGGCGCTGGCACCGAAGGTGCGGCACTTCGTCACCGCGCTGGGTGTGGGCGATCGCCTGCTTGCCTGGGGCGTGCCGCAGGAAAAAATCACCCAGCTGGACTGGTGGCAGGAAACGCGGGTGGAAGGTCTGAAGATCGCGGCCACGCCTGCACAGCATTTCTCCGGTCGTGGTTTGTCCGATGGCAACCGCACCCTGTGGGCATCGTGGGTGATCGATACCGGCCGCACGCGGATCTTCTTCAGTGGCGACAGTGGTTATTTCGATGGCTTTGCGAAGATCGGTGAGCGCTACGGCCCGTTCGATCTGGCGATGGTCGAGACCGGTGCCTATGACGCGGATTGGCCGGGCGTACACATGCAACCGGAGCAGAGCCTGCAGGCGCATCTGGATGTGCGCGGCAAGGTGATGATGCCGATCCATAACGGTACGTTTGACCTGGCTTTGCATCCCTGGACCGAGCCGTTCGAGCGGATTACCGCATTGGCGGCGGAGCAGGGGGTTGTGTTGACTGCGCCGCAGATGGGCGAGCGGCTGGATATCCGTGCGCCGGCGCCTTCTACGCATTGGTGGCGGGTTGGCGGGGAGTGATGGTTGCGGTTGCTTTTAATGCCGTCATTTCCGCGTAGGCGGGAATGACGGCATAAGAGCCAAAGCCAAAGCGATTCCCGATTCCCCAACATGCTCTAAAGTGAAGCCCATCGCGCGACCATTCCGCGCCACGTTCACCGGAGCTGTTGATGAAACCCCTGATCTTTGGCGCTCTCTGCGTCTTCGCCCTGGCCGCCTGCAGCAACCCGGAGGCCGAGCGCCAGCAACAAGAAGCTGCAGCTGCACAGGAGCGCGCCAAGCGCGAAGCCGACGCCGAAGGTATCGGCAAGCTGTACGACACTGCAGTTACCGCTGCCGATTGGGAAAAAGCGCGCATCCACGGCGCCGCGCTGCTCGATCAGTTCCCTGATTCTGAAACCGCCAAGCGCATCGAGCCGGGCTTTGCCGAGGTCCGGGAGAAGGCGGCTGCGGCCAGCGAGCTGCGCCGCATGCAGGCCTTGTGGAGTTACAACCAGGTGCGGGTCAAGGGCGGCACCCAGCGCTCGGCGGCGATCCTCAGCAAGGACCGCGTGGAAGTGGACAGCACCGGGCCCAAACAGGTGAACCTGGTGTTCCGCGATCACCCGGAATGGAAGCGCCACGCCTATCTGGTGCTGCAGTCCAGTGACTTCGCCAAGGTTTGCTACCGCGCCTGCCAGGTCAAGGTCAGCGTCGACGGCGCGCCTGCCCGCAACATGGCAGCGTATCGCCCGGATACCGATGAAGCCATCGCCATGTTCATCGATGACAACCGCGGCCTGTGGCGGCAGGCACGCAAGGCCGAGGTCATCGAGATCGAGTTCCCGGTACTGGCCGGCGGCACCCGCAAGGCGGTGTTCGAGGTTGGCGGACTGGATGGCAGCCAGATGCCGAACTGGGATTGATGCCGGTGGTTGCTGACACGGCGGGGCGTTGCGACGTTGCCGCCAGCCGTCATTGGGTGTTCGACATGGACGGCACCCTGACCGAGCCGGTGCATGATTTCGAATTGATCCGGCGCGAGCTGCGGATTCCATCCGGCGCGGACATTCTTGAGCATCTTGCCAGCTTGCCGGCGCAGCATGCCGCGGAGAGCCATGCCTGGCTGATGCAGCACGAGCGGGAGCTGGCCGAAGCATCGGTTGCTGCGCCGGGCGCGGTGGACTTGATCCGCGCGCTGCATGCCGATGGTTGCCGGCTGGGCATCCTTACCCGCAATGCGCGCGAGCTGGCCGAAGTGACCTTGGCGGCGATTGGTGTGGTGGAGTGTTTTGCCGCCGGGGAAATCATCGGCCGCTGGGAAGTGGAGCCGAAGCCGTCACCGGCTGGATTGCAGTTCTTTGCCGAGCGCTGGGATGTAGCACCGGCAGCGATGCGGATGGTGGGTGATCATTACTACGACCTGGCCACCGCGAAGGCTGCTGGCGTGCCGGGGATTCTGATCAATGTGCCGGATGATCCGTGGCCGGGCATGGCGCAATGGCAGCTGCGCGATTGCGCGCAGTTGTTGCAGCAGTGGCAGGCCGCGGAATCCCGGTAGAGCCGAGCCATGCTCGGCTGGGGCGTTACCGGTGAAGCCACGTGTGGGAGCGGGCGAAAACCCCCAACAACCCCCACCAAAAAAATGCGCAATAGCCGGCAAAACCACAAAAA